>NZ_JBGNUT010000018.1:0-205338 GCF_041951385.1 Actinomadura sp. NTSP31
ACGAGGCGGCGGTCGGGGCCTACCTCGTGCGACGGGTCGGCCGGGAGGCGGCCGAGGACCTGCTCGGTGAGGTGTGGGTGGCGGCGCTCGGGTCCCGCGCGAGCTACGACCGCTCGTTCCCCGACGCGCGCCCGTGGCTGTTCGGCGTGGCGCACAACATGCTCCGGCGGCACTGGCGGTCCCGCCCGGCCGAGGAGCCGCGGGCGGACGTGCCCGACATCTCGTCCGGGTGGGACCCGTGGGCCGCCGTGGACGACCGCGTCGACGTCGAGTCGGTGCTGCTGGAGGCCCTGGCGCTGCTCCGGCCGCAGCAGCGGGAGATCTTGGCCCTGGTCGCCTGGGAGGACCTGACCGTCGCCGACGCCGGGCGGGCGATCGGCGTACCGCCGGGAACGGCGCGCCGCTACCTGCACGAGGCGCGCATGGCGCTGCGGAACGCGCCGGGGATGGCCGCGCTCCTGACCGAGCACAACGCGATTACGGAGGCCCGCTGATGGTGGACGAGATGGACCTGCTGAGGGACCTGAAGGAAGTCGAGCCGATGCGGTCGGGCGCATTCGAGGAGGCCAGGGCCGCGCTGCGGACGGCGATGGCCGTGGACGAGGCGCCGGAGGCGAAGCCCGCTCCCCGCCGGCGGGCCCGGTGGAGCAGGCGCCGCACGGTGGGCGCCGGCGCCGCCGCCCTGGTCGCCGCCGCCGCGGCGGCGGGGGTGCTGGTCGTCACGTCCGGGTCGTCGCCCGGCAAGGCCCCCGTGAAGGCGGCGCCGCCGGCGACGGCGAACCCGATCCTGGCCGAGCTGGCCGCGGACATCACGCCCCTCCAGGCCAAGGCGACGGGCGACGCGACGCTGGAGATCCGCAACCAGTCGCCCACCAGCAGCAGGCTGCGCTTCAACGGCATCGGCCTGTACACCGACGACGGCACCTACTACTGGGGCAACGACAAGCGTTCCCTGCGGCGGGCCGTCCTGGAGAGCACGGGTGACGAGACGTTCAAACGCGGTGTAACGGTGGCCCTCTACGCCGCGAAGGGCGACATCGCGACCGCGCGCGCGCGGATGGAGAAGGCCAACCTCGCGCCGGGCACGGACCCCGCCGAGCCGAACCGGGCGATGATCGAGAAGCTCAAGGCCGTCGCCAAGGCGCGCGGCGAGAAGTACGTGCCGCCGAAGCCGCCGACCGTTGCGCGGCAGAAGGAGATCGCCGACAACCACATCTGGAGCAACTCCATCGGCGCGCTGCTGGCGTCGCCGGAGAACCCGCAGGTCCGGGCCGGTGTTCTCCGAATCCTGGCGACGATGCCGAAGGTCGGGGTCACCAAGACCACCACGGCGGGACAGCCCACGCTCACGCTGGTGGACAGCTGGTCCGACGGCAGGGAAACGCTGATCATCAAGGCCGCCACGGGCCAGCCCGTCGCGCTGCTCAGCGAGGCCGAGGGCACCAAGCCCGCGACGACCTATTACCACAACTCCCGGGTGAGGATCGCCGACGTCAAGGCCGGCAAGTTCTGAACCGGAGAGACGGTGCGGGCCGCCCGGTCGCCGGGCGGCCCGCACCCGTTCGCCCGTCCCCGTGGAGGCGTCATTTCGGGGCGGAACCCAGCATGTCGATCGCCGACGCGATCACTTCGGGCAGTGTGGACGATCGAGCATCCAGCAGCAGTGTCCTGGCGACCGCGCGCACCGCGCCCTGCCGGTCCGCGTCGAGGTACTCGACGGGGGACAGGCCGTCGACGCGGGCGAGGAGCAGTGCCGGCAGCAACGCGGCGGCCCTGGCGAGGGTCGAGCCGGCGGGCTCCCATGTCACCTGCCGCACGTAGGCGTCGACCAGGGCGCGGGCCGATGCGGTGAGGGCTTCGCGTCGTCCGGGTACGACGAGTGTCTTGAGCACCAGGTGGTTGACCACGAACGCCAGGTCGAACGCCGGGTCCCCGTACCAGGCGCACTCGGCGTCGAGCAGGACCGGGCCGGACGGGCCGATGAGGATGTTCTTGGGGCTGACGTCGCCGTGCACCACGGCCAGGCGGGTGGTCGTGGTGCGCTGGACGATCCGCTCGAACTCGCCGGACAGGTCGGGGTGCCGGGCGGCGGTGGCCACCAGGTAGGGGTCGATCCGCAGGCTCGCGAAGTTGCCGTCGGTGGCGAAGCGGCGCGCGAGGTCCGGGTCGCCGGCGCTCGCGGCGTGCAACCGGCCGATCAGCGAGCCGACCGCGGCGGCCTCGTCCCGATGGACGGCTCCGTCCAGCAGGCGCGCCTTCCAGACGGGATGGTCCCGCGCCGGGACGTAGCTCATCGCGAACAGGCCGCGGGCCTGGTCGTGGGCCAGCGGTTCGGGCACCCGGCCCGGCACGACGGTGGCGGCGAAGGTGAGCCAGTCCCACTCGACGGTGTTCCGGCTGACCGGGGCGCGCCAGTCCCCTTCGACCTTCAGCCTCTCCAGCGCGCCCTTGACGCAGATGGTCCGGTCGGCGAGATCGACGCGCCACAGCTCGGACGAGACGCCGCCGGTCAGCGGCGTCCAGACGGGCGTCTGGCCGGCGGCGACCAGCCCGTGCTCCAGCAGGAAGCTCCGCGCGACCTCCGGGACGGCCGCGCCGGCGGTCTCTCCCGCGGTCCCGCTCACGGGGTCGGCCCGGCGGTCGGCCCGGCGGTGAGGCGGGGGTAGCCGGTCATCCCGGCGAAGCCGAGCGCGGGGTCCTCGGCGATGCGGACGAGCTGGTTGTACTTGGCCATCCGGTCCGAGGTCCGGACGGACCCGATCTTGATCTGGCCGGCGCCGGTGCCGGCCGCGAGGTCGCTGATGAAGGAGTCCTCGGTCTCGCCCGACCGCGCCGACACCACGGGCACGTACCCGGCGGCGCGCGCCGCGGCGATCACGTCGAGCGTGCCGCTCAGGGTGCCGTTCTGGTTGACCTTGACCAGGACGCCGTTGGCCGCGCCGACCCGGACGCCCTGCTCCAGCCGCCGGCGGTTGGTGGTGAACAGGTCGTCGCCGATGAGGTTGAGCCGGTCGCCGAGCCGCTGGGTCAGCAGCGTCCAGCCCTGCCAGTCCTCCTCGTCGAGGGCGTCCTCGACCGAGGCGACCGGGAAGTCCTCGGCCCAGCCGGCGATCATCTCGATCATCTCCGCCCGGTCGGCGTATCTGCCCTCGCGCGCCAGGTGGTAGCGACCCTCGGCGGCGTCCCACAGCGAGTGCGCGGCGACGTCGATCGCCACCACGACGTCCCGTCCCGGGGTGAGCCCGGCGCGTTCGATCGCCTCGACCATCAGCTCCAGCGCGGCCCGGCCCGTCTCCAGGCCCGGGCTCAGCCCGCCCTCGTCGGCCAGCAGGGTCGGCAGGCCCCGCGCGGCGAGGGCCTCGGCGGCGGCCGAGCGGACGCGGCTGGCCATCTCGATGGCCTCGGCCATCGAGGCGGCGGAGGCCGGGACGGCCAGGAAGTCCTGGACGTCCATGCCGCGTCCGGCGTGCAGGCCGCCGCTGAGGATGTTGACCATGGGCATCGGGAGGCCTGGCGCGGTGCCCGCGAGTTCGGCCACCCACCGGTACAGCGGGGTGCGCAGGCTGTCCGCGGCGGCCCGGCACGCCGCGAGCGAGACCCCGAGGACCGCGTTGGCGCCGAGCCGCGACAGGTGCTCGGTCCCGTCCAGCTCGACGAGGAGCTTGTCGAGCGCGGCCTGCTCGCGGACGTCGTGGCCGGTCACCGCCCGCGCTATCTCGCCGTTGACGTGGCCGGCCGCCGTGCGCACGCCGAGCCCGCCGTACTCGCCGGTGCCGTCGCGCATCTCCCAGGCCTCGCTGCTGCCCGTCGACGCCCCCGAAGGCACCGCCGCGCGGCCCAGCACACCGTCGCCGGTCAGGACGTCGACCTCGACGGTGGGACGGCCGCGCGAGTCGAAGATCTGGCGGGCGTGCACTCGGGCTATCCGTGTCATCGGGCATGCTCCTCAGCGGTATGCGTGGGTGGTCAGCGGCGTGCGGCCGGCGGTGCGGTGCTTCCCCGCTCGCGCAGGTAGCCGCCCGTGCTCGAGATGAAGGGCGCCGGCCGGTCGCCGTCGCGCAGCCGCTGCAGCAGCCACAGGGAACAGGCCGTGGCGACCTCGTGCACGGGGAGCGCCATGGTCGTCAGCCCGGGGCCCCACCAGCCGAAGCCCGGCTCGTCGCCGAAGCCGACCACCGACAGATCCCTTGGCACCGCGACGCGGCGCGCGGCGAGCTCCTCCAGCACGCCTTCGGTGATGCGGACCGACGCGGCGACCACGGCGGACGGCGGACCGGGACCGTCCAGCAGCCGCGCCAGCTCCCTGCGCGTGTCCTCGACCGAACCGGGCGGCACGTGGACGACCAGCCCGTGGTCGCGGTCGCCGACCACGTCGAGGTAACCCGCGAGGCGCCGCTCACCGGTCGACAGCCCCGCGGGGCCGCCCAGGTAGGCGATCCGCGTGTGCCCGAGGTCGCGCAGGTGGCGCGTCGCGTCGCGCAGCACCTGGCGGTCGTCGATCCCGAACGACTGCCGGGCCAGGTCCGGATGCGTGCGCAGCAACTGCACGTGGGGCACCTGGCGCAGCAGCCGGACCGTCTCGCCGCGCGGGCTCGGCGTCGGCACCACGATCACGCCCGCGACCTGCCCGGCGATCATTCCCCGCACCTGGGCGAGCTCGTTGTCGCGATCGTCGCCGGTCTCGCAGAGCATCACCTGGTGGCCCTGCCGGCTCATGCACTGCGCCAGCGCGTGCGCCGCCGTGCTGTAGAACGTGTTGCCGACGTCCGGGACCATCAACCCGATCACCCTGCTGGACGCGCCCCGCATCATCCGGGCCGCCTGGTTGCCGACGTACCCGAGCTCGGCCGCCTTCCGCTCGACGCGGTGCCGCGTCCCGGTGCTGATCCGCGGGTCGCCGGCGAGCGCGCGGCCCACGGTCGAGACCGACAGGCCCAGCTGCTCGGCGATGTCCCGCGTGGTGACCCGCTTGCCCTCCTGCATGTGCTAACGATAGCACCAGTCGTTCCGGGTGGCCTGCCTCACAGTCGTCACGACGATCGCGAAGCGCGCGTATAGTTATCTGCATAGACAACTAGATTGCAGCTGGAAGGGGCTCTGACCATGGCACGGCTACTCCACATCGACTCGAGCGTCCAGGGCGACGGCTCGGTCAGCCGGCGGCTCACCGCGCGCGCCGCCGATGTCTGGCGCGCGGCCCACCCCGGAGGCGCCGTCGTGTACCGCGACCTCGGCGCCGACCCGGTTCCCCATCTCGACGCCGTCGCCGGCATCAGCAGGCTCGTGCCGCCCGACCGGCACACCGAGGCGCAGGCCGCGTCCTGGGCCCTGACCGAGGAGCTCGTCGGCGAGGTGGCCGAAGCCGACGCGATCCTGCTCGGGCTGCCGCTGTACAACTACGGCGTTCCCAGCTCCGTGAAGGCCTGGGTCGACCATCTCATCGCGCCCGGCCTTGCCTACCACCCGGAGAGCATGGAGGGCCTGCTCGGCGGCCGCGACTTCGTCGCGATCGTCTCGCGGGGCGGCGGCTACGGCGTCGGCACCCCGAAGGAGGGCTGGGACCACGCGACCGCCTGGCTGCCGCACGGTCTCTCGCTGACGGGACTGGAGCCGCGGTTCATCACCGCCGAGCTCACGCTCGCTTCGCAGAAGCCCGCGATGTCGCCCCTCGTCCCGCTGGCCGAGGAGAGCCGCCGCCAGGCCGAGGCCGCCATCGACAAGCTCTGGCCGCCCGCGGTGACCGGGATCTGATCCGGCGCGGGGAAGCGTCCCCGCCGCCGGAGCCGACCGTACCGGAATAGCTGCCTGCGCAGACAGGTTAGAGAACGGCGACGGGGACGCGCGAAGCCGCGGACCGGAAGAAAGGGGAACAGCATGCCATTCGAGATCGGCATCATGACATTCGGAGAGCGCACCGAGGACCCGGCCACCGGGGCCCTCCCGTCCCCGCGGCGGCGCGTCCGGGAGACGATCGAACAGGCGCGGGTCGCCGACCAGGCCGGCCTGGACGTCTTCGGCGTCGGCGAGCACCACCGCACCGACTTCGTCGGATCGGCGCCGGCCATCCTGCTGGCCGCCGCCGCGGAGAGGACCGAGAACATCAGGCTGACGAGCTCGGTCACCGTCCTCGGCTCGGAGGACCCCGTGCGCGTCTGGGAGCAGTTCGCCACGATCGACCTGCTGTCGGCCGGACGCGCCGAGATCATCGCCGGCCGCGGCTCCTACACCGAGTCCTTCCCGCTGTTCGGGTACGACCTGAAGGACTACGCCGAGCTGTTCCGCGAGAAGCTCGACCTGCTGCTGAAGATCCGCGACCAGAACCCGCTGACCTGGCAGGGCCGCTTCCGCGCCCCGCTGGTCGACGCCGACATCGCGCCCCGCGCCGACGGCGGCACGATCCCGGTCTGGGTCGGGGTCGGCGGATCGCCCGCGTCGGCCGTCAGCACCGGCCGCCTCGGCCTGCCCATGGCGCTGGCGCTGCTCCTCGGGCCGATGACCTTCCACGAGGAGACCGTCGAGCTGTACCGGGCGGCCGCGGCGGAGGCCGGGCACGACCCGGCCGCGCTGCCGGTCAGCATCAACGCGCACGGGTTCGTCGGACGCACCAGCCAGGGCGCGCGGGACGTCATGTACCCCTACTTCGCCAAGGGGATGATGGACAACAACCACCAGCGCGGCCGCGGCTTCCGGATGCCCCGGGCCGCGTTCGACGCGCAGTCCTCGCCGCGGGCCGGGCTGCTCGTCGGCAGCCCGCAGGAGATCATCGACAAGCTGCTCGGCTACCACGAGCTGTACGGCCTCGACCGCGCCGTCCTCCAGATGGGCTTCGGCGGGGTGCCGCAGAAGGAGCACCTCGAAGCGATCGAACTGCTCGCCACCGAGGTCGCGCCGGTCGTGCGCCGCGAGGTCGCGCTGCGCCAGAGGAGCGTGGCATGACCATCGTCGCGCAGAACCGCGGCACTGACCCGGACACGCGGACTCCCGCCCCGCGCCTGCGGGTCGTCGTCGTCAACGGCAGCCCCAGCCGACCGTCCAAGACCATGGGGCTGGTCGACGTCGTCCTCGACACCCTGAAGGACATGCTCCCCATCGAGGTGTCCCGGGTCGACGTCTACCGCCTGGGCGGGGGGTTCACCGGAGCGATCGAGCGCGAGGACGTCACACCGGAGGTCGAGGACGCGCTCCGGCTCGCCGAGAACGCGGACCTGCTCATCGCCGCCGCGCCCGTGTTCCGCGGCTCGTACCCCGGCATGTTCAAGCACTTCTTCGACCTCGTCGAGCAGTACGCGCTCGCGAACAAGCCCGTCCTGCTCGCCGCGACGGGCGGAGGCGACCACCACGCGCTCGTCCTGGAGCACGCCATGCGGCCGCTGTTCGCCTTCTTCCAGGCGCTGACGGTCCCGGTCGCGTTCTTCGCGTCCGCCGGGGACTTCGACGGCACGACCCTGCTCAACCCCCGCGTCCACGGACGCATCGAGGTCGGGCTCACCGACGTCGCGGACCTCCTCCGAGCCCGCGCGACGGGCTGCCCCGGCGCCGATCCGGCCGGCGCGGAAGAGGCCTTCCGCAAGGCCGTGAGCTGACACCCGCCACGGTGCGCCGGCGCCTGCTCCCAGGCGCCGGCCGCCTCTCTTTCTCGATTTCCCCTTGGAGGACTGCATGGGCGAGTTCGGCGTCGGCATCATCGGTGCCAGCCCCGACAGCGGCTGGGCGTTCGGCGCGCACGTCCCGGCGATCGCGGCGACCCCGGGGCTCCGGGTCGCCGCGGTGGCGACCACCCGGGAGGAGTCGGCCCGGCGGGCCGCCGACCTCCTCGGCGGCGCCGAGTGGTTCACCGACCCCGCCGCGCTGGCGGCGGGCGCGACGGTCGACCTGGTCGTGGTCTCGGTCCGGGTCCCGCGGCACCGGGAGCTGATCATGGCCGCGCTGCCGGCCGGCAAGCCGGTCCTGTCGGAATGGCCGCTCGGCGCGTCGACGGCCGAGGCGGAGGAGATCACCGAAGCCGCCCGGTTCGCGCGGGTGCGCGGATTCACCGTGCTGCAGGGCCGGTACGACCCGGTGATCGCCGAGGCCCGGAGCCTCGTCGCGTCCGGTGCGCTGGGCGAGCTGCAGGCGCTGTCGGTCCGCTCGTCCCGGACGCCGGGCACCGTCTTCCCGGCGGAACTGGCCTACACCCTCGACGCGGCCAACGCCGCCGGGACGCTCGAAGTCCACGGCGGGCACCTGCTCGACCTGCTCGATCACCTCGTCCCCGGCCTGGAGGTGATCGACGGGACGTCGTCGCCGGTCCGCACCGCCTACCCGGTCACCGGAAGCGACGAGCCGGCGGCCGTCACCGCACCGGACACCCTCTCCGCGACGCTGCGCGTCGGACGGTCGGGCATCGGCGCCCTCACCGCTTGGGACGGTGATCCGGCGGGATCGACGGTGATCGTCCTGCAGGGCCTGGACGGACGCCTCGAACTGCGGACGGCGGACCCCGGCACGCCGGCGCTGCGCCAGCCGCAGATGGCGCCGTTCCGGGGAACGCTGGTCACCGCCGGCGGTACCCGGGAGCTGGCCCCGGCCGCGAGCGACCTGCCGGTCGCGGCCCGGAACCCGGCCGCCCTCTACCGGCAGGTGGCCGAAGACCTGGCGAACGGGACCACCACCGCACCGACGTTCGAGGAGGCCGTCACCCTGCACAGGCGGCTCGACCGATTCCGCTAGGACCTCCCACCGTGCTCGTGCACCTCGAAAGGCTCACAACGGGACGTCCACCAGGACCTTGCCTACCGTGCCGTTCTCCACCGCCCGGTGCGCGTCGGCGGTGCGGTCGAGCGGGAAGCGGACGAGCGGCAGGCCGTGCTCCGCGCCGACCGGCAGGGCGCCGTCGCGGACCGCGGCGGCGACGTCCTCGACCGCCGCGGCGCGCGCCTCCGGGCCGGCCGTATAGAGCACCAGGAACTGGAAGCGCGTGTTCAGCACCATGTTCTGCGGCACGTTCAGTTCGACCGGGCGGCCGCCGTCGTTGGCGTAGGTCGAGATCGTGCCGCGCGGCCGCAGGACGGACAGGTCCAGGGCGAGGTTCGCGCCGAGCGCCACCTCGGCGACGATGTCGACACCGTCCGGGGCGACCGCGCGGATGGCGGCGGCCGGGTCGCCCTCGCGGTAGTTGATCACGTGGTGGGCGCCGGCGGCGGTGGCCAGCCGGGCCTTCTCCGGGCCGCTGACCGTGCCGATCACGGTGGCGCCAGCCCACCGGGCGAGCTGGACGACCGCGTGCCCGACCGCCCCGGCTCCGCCCGCCGCGAGCACCACCCTGCCGTCGAGCGCGCCGGGCCGAAGGCGGCGCGGCCCGTCCTCGGCGAGGGTGAGCGCGCGGTGCGCGGTGAGGGCGGGGACGCCGAGCGAGGCGCCGGCCTCGAAACCGACGTCGTCGGGCAGCGGCACGGCCCGCTCGGCGGGCACGACGGTGAACTCGGCGGCGGTGCCGGTGGGCCGCCCGGCGGCGGCCATGAACAGCCAGACCCGCTGGCCGGTCCGGTCCCGGTCGACCCCCTCGCCGACGGCGTCGATCACGCCGGCGCCGTCCAGGTGCGGGGTGACCTCGGGGAACGCCATGGCGGCGCCGGAGCGGGCCTGCCCGTCGGCCGGGTTGACGCCGGACACCGCGACCCGGACGCGGACCTCGCCGGGGCCGGGCGCGGGCAGGTCGCGGTCGGCGAGCTCGAGCACGTCGGGGCCGCCGTTGGCGCGGTAGATGATGGCCTTCATGATCCGTTCCTGTCGGTGCTGATGTGATGGCGGAGGCGTGCGTGCATCCCGGCTAGCCGATCGGGACCGCGCTGGAGCGGGACTCGACGGCGTCGAGGGCGGCCCGCGTCGCGGCGTCGAAGGCGATCTCGCCGACCGCCATGTTCGCCTCCAGGTGGGCGGCGTCGGCGGTGCCGGGGATGAGCAGCGCGTTCGGGGCGTGGTGTAGCAGCCAGGCGAGGCCGACCTGGGACGGCGTGACGCCCAGCGACGCCGCCGCGGCGTGGACGGCCGGCTCCTCGGTGACCTTGGGCAGGCCGGGGAAGGCGCCGCCGAGCGGGAAGAACGGCACCCAGGCGATGTCCTCGGCCGCGCACAGCCGCAGCATGTCCTCGTCGTCGCGGGAGACGAGGCTGTAGGCGTTCTGCACGCAGGCGATGCCGGCCGGCAGGGCGCGGCGCAGGCCGTCGAGGGTGACGCTGCTCAGCCCGATCGCGCCGATCTTGCCCTCGTCGCGCAGGGCGGTCATCACCGCGAGCTGGTCGTCGAGGTCGACCGCCTGGTCGCCCTCGGGACGCAGGCCGGGGCCGGAGTCGAGGCGGCGGAGGTTGACCACCGGCAGCTGGTCGACGCCGAGGCTGCGCAGGTTGTCCTCGACGCTGGCGCGCAGCTGCTCGGGCCGTTGCGCGGGACGCAGCGGCAGCCGCCCGCCCGGGTCGGGGTCGGCGCCGACCTTGGTGACGACCAGGACGCCGTCCTCGGGACGCAGCGCTTCGCGGATCACGGCGTTCGCGAAGCCGAAGCCGTAGAACTCGGCGGTGTCCACATGGTCGGCGCCCAGTTCGACCGCGCGGCGCAGCAGCGCGACGGCGTCGCCGCGGCGGTCGTCCAGGCGGGGGAGCTGGGCCGCGCCGTAGCCGATCCGGGCCACGGTGCGGCCGGCGAACGCGGCGGTTGAGGTGCTGATGGGGGTGCCTCCTCGGTCGGTGACGCGTCCTCGTCCGGGCGCGTCGACGGCCCCACCGTACAAGCGCTGGATGACAGATTTCAATATTTGTCAGTCGATATCCAGTCGGTGACCTGACATACTGGGGCGATGCGCGGGGAGCCGCTCGACGCGGAGATGATCGTGTCGGCCACCGAAGAGGTGCTGCGCCGGCACGGTCCGGAGAAGACCACGGTGCTCGATGTCGCGCGGCTGCTCGGAGTGAGCCACGGCAGCGTGTACCGGCATTTCCCGTCCAAGGCGGCGCTGCGCGAGGCCGTGATACGGCGCTGGCTCGACCGGGTGCGGGACGACTTCGCCGCGGCGGCCCAGGACTCCGGGCTCGCCCCGCCCGACCGGTTGCGCGGCCTGCTCACCACGATGTTCGCCGCGAAGTGGGCGAAGGCGCGGGAGGACCCGGAGCTGTTCGCGACCTTCCGGGTGCTGGCGGCCGAGCACAGCAGCGTGTCGTCCGCCCATGTGGCGTTCCTGCTCGCCCAGATTCGCGCCATCGTCGCCGACGGCATCGCCGGTGGCGACTTCGCGGCCGGCGAGCCGGACGTGATCGCGCGAGCCGTCTTCGACGCGACCAGCCGTTTCCACGATCCGATGCACGCGGCCGAGTGGAGTTCCCCCGCGGCCGCAGCGGAGGCCGAGGGCGTCATCTCGCTCATCCTCGACGGCATCCGGGCACGGTGACGACGGCCGGACGAAACCCTTCCCGGTCAGGGCCTCGCGGCCGCCGGGCCGCGCCGGCTCAGGGGAGGTCGTTCGGGGGCGGGCCCCACGGGGCTTCGAGGGCCGAGCGCAGTGCCTCGACCGTCTCCGCGCCGATCCGTTCGGCGAGCGTCCGTTCGAGGCGTTCCAGGACGTCCAGCGCGCGGCGATGGACGCGCTCGCCCTCGGCGGTGCGGCGGATCAGCCGCTGCCGCGCCGAGCCGGGGTCCGGGGTCTGCTCCAGGAGTCCCGCGCCGACCAGGCCGTGCACCGCCTGGTGGACGGTCTGCCGGGTCACCCCCATCCGGCGGGCCAGTTCCGAGACCGTCGTGCCGTCGTCGTCGAGCACGGCGAACAGGCCGAACTGCGTCGGGGACACGGGCTGCTCCCCGGTCTCCCGCATGGCCGCGGTCAGCCCTTCGTCGAACCAGCGGCGGGCGTTCCCGAGGAGCCGCGGCAGGTCATGGCCGGTGGACGTCATCGGCCGGAGCCTATCGGCGCCGCCCGAGACTCCGGGTAATGTCAGGTAACCTGACAATCGTGATGCTCTTCCGAGGACTTCCATGACCATCGAGTACTCCACGCCGTACCGCCGCACCTCCCGGATCCCGGCCGAACCGGGCACGCCCTACTTCATCGAGAAGGGCCTGGGCGACCGCGCGCACCTCTTCGGTGACCTGGTCACCGTGTACGCGGGCGGCGAGCAGACCGGGAACGCCTTCAACTTCTTCACCGTCGAGGGGCCCAAGGGCGACCTGATCCCGGCGCACCGCCACGACGACACCCACGAGGTCTTCTACGTCACCGAGGGGGCCGTCCGGGTGTTCGTCGAGGACGCCCAAGGCCGCCAGCAGGAGAGGCTGCTGACCTCCGGCGACTTCGGCTTCGTGCCCAGGGGCTGCGCGCACGCCTACCGGATCGAACGCCACCACAGCCGGATCGTCGGCGTCGCCGCCGGACCGGGCGGCACCTTCGAGCGGTTCTTCGAGAACCTCGGCACGCCCACCGACCAGGTCGGGCTTCCGCCCCGGCCGTACGTCCCGGCGCCGGAGAAGTTCGGCATCGTGCCGCAGCGGTTCGACGTCACGTTCCTGCCCGACCACCGGTGGCGGACGCGATGAGCGGCCTCCGGGACCTCATCGCCGCCCCGCACCCGGACGTCGCGCCCCTCCCGGCCCCCTCCCCGCCGGGCGTGCGCGTCATGCGCGGCATCCCGTACGCCGAACTCGACGGGGCCCGCCCGCTGGAACTGGACCTGTGGCTCCCCGACACCGCCGGCGCGCCGCTCGTGCTCTTCCTGCACGGCGGCGCCTGGCGGCGCGGGCGCCGCGACGACATGGGCCTGCGCACCCGCGCGTGGTCGCCCGGCCCGTTCGCGCGGCTCGCCGCCGCCGGGTTCGCGGTGGCCTGCGCCGACTACCGGCTCAGCGGCGAGGCGCCGTTCCCCGCCCAGCTCGACGACGTCCGCGCCGCCCTGCGCTGGCTCGCCCTCCGCTCCGCCGACCTCGGCGTCGACCCCGGCCGCGTCGTGGTGTGGGGCGAGTCGGCGGGCGGCCACCTGGCCTCCCTCCTCGCCCTCACCTCCGACCGGCCCCGCCTCGCCGCGGCCGTCGTCTGGTACGGGCCCGCCGACCTTTCCCTGTCGCCCGGACCGCCGGAATCGCTCCTGCTCGGCGCCGACCCCGCGGCCGACCCCGCGAAGGCCCGCGCAGCCAGCCCGGTCGCGCACGCCCACCCGGGGGCGCCGCCGTTCCTGCTCGTCCACGGCGAGGACGACACCCTGGTCCCCTGCGCGCACTCGCGGGCCCTCGCGGCCCGGCTGCGCGACGCGGGCGCCTCGGCCGACCTGCGCCTCGTCCCGTCCGCCGACCACGGCTGGCACGGCGTCCCCGACGGCGACGTCGAGTCGATCTTCGACGCCTCGCTGCGGTTCGCGCTGGACGCCGTCCGCCCCCTATCGCCGGGTCACTGAACGGATCCAGGCGAGTTCTTGCGCGACCTCCCCGGCCTGGGCGAACCTCTCCCGGTCGGAGCCGTCGAAGACGCCGAGAAGCGTCTCCGTGCCGCGCGGGCCGATGCTCATCACCGGGCCGCCGGAGTCGCCGCCGGCGGGAATCCCGGACACCTTCGGCATGCAGAAGTCCGAGCCGCCCGGTGCGGTGTAGCCGGCGCATCGCGGGTCGCCGGCCGCACGACCCGCAGGGTCGACTGCAGGGCCGGAAAGTTCTGGAGCACGTCGATCGCCGTACTGGAAGGAGTCTTGACAGTAAGGGTGCGATCCGGGAACTTGAGGACCGTAGACGTCTCTTCCTGATGCGCGCGTGTCACGGCAACGGCAACCGAACCGACCCCCGCAGGAGGGTTTCCGTTGGTCACCCGCAGATCGTTCCTCGCCGCGGCCGGAACGGCCGCGCTCGCCGTCCCGTTCGGACGCGGCCTGCTCGGCACGCCGGCGTCCGCGGCACCGTCGACGTGCGGGCTCACGCTCGCCAACCACGGCTCCGCTCCCGTGAACGCCTACATCACCGGCCGCGAGCAGGGCACCGACCGGCTGATGCTGCTCCGCGCCGACAGCACGCCGTACTATCCCCCGTCGCCCTCGGCGCCGCAGACCCCGCTGCCCGTGGACTGCGCGATCCCGGTCGGCGCCGGCGGCGAGGCGAACCTCGCCCTCGGGCAGATGTACGCCGCCCGCATCTACTTCGTGAAGAACGACCGGCTCGACTTCTTCGTCAATCCCGGGCCGGCGCTCGTCGAACCGGCGTTCGCCAATCCGTCCGACTCCAACTACCTGAAGACCTGGTCGTTCTGCGAATTCACCTTCAATCCGGCGCAGCTGTTCGCGAACATCTCCTACGTCGACCTGCTCACCGCGCTCCCGATCGGGCTCGACCTCGCCGGCGACGCCGCGCACACGGTCCCGCCCGCGCCCGCCGGAGCCGTCGAAGCGGTCGCGGACGCCCTCGTCGCCCAGAAGAACACGGACGGGCAGCCGTGGGACCAGCTCGTCATCCGCAACAACGGCGGCGTCCTGCGGGTCGTCGCACCGCAGGACCACATGGCGAGCAACCCCGGCGCCTTCTCCTCGTACTGGGACGGCTACGTCGGCCAGGTGTGGAACAAGTACGCCGGAACCGACCTCCGCGTGGACGTCCAGGGCGGACGCGGCGTCTACACCGGGCGCGTCACCAACGGCGTCCTGACCTTCAACGACGGGAGCACGTTCGCCCGGCCCGCCTCCAAGGACATCTTCACCTGCAACGACGGGCCGTTCGCCAACAACCCCGGTGACACCGACATCAAGAAGGGCCTGCTCGCGCGCATCGCCGCCGCGTTCGACCGCAGCACGATCCTGAGCAGCGCCGACCAGCCGAACGGCACCCGGGAATCGGACTACTACCAGGATCCGACCACCAACCACTGGGCGCGGATCCTGCACGCCCACACCCCGATCGGCTACGCCTTCCCGTACGACGACGTCTGCCCCGACGGGCAGCCGGACGTCTCCGGCGCGGCCAGCGACGCCAACCCGCGACACCTCACCGTCACCGTCGGCTAGGACCCGTCCCGGCCGGGCGCGCTCCTTGCGGGGCGCGCCCGGCCGGCGCCGGTCCGCTCAGCCGTTGACCGGGCGGTAGGTGAGGACGACGACCCCGCTCGGGAAGGTGACGGAGCCGGCCAGCTCGACGGTTCCGGCGCTCTCCGGGCGGAACAGCGGCTCGCCGGAGCCCTTGATGACCGGGTAGATCCAGATCTTGTACTCGTCGAGGAGCCCGGCGGCGGCCAGGCCGTCGGTCAGGCGGCCGTTGCCCCAGATGAGGATGTCGCCGCCGTCCTGCTTCTTGAGGTCGGTCACCGCCCCGGCGAGATCGGCCCCGTCGATGACCGTGGTCGGGTTCCAGGCGGAGGTGTCCACCGGCTGGGAGGCGACGACGTACTTGGCCATGGAGTTGACGTGGTCCGCGTACGGGTTGCCGCCCATGTTCGGCCAGGCCTGTGCCATGCCCTCGTAGGTGACGCGCCCGAGCAGGAGCGCGTCGGCGGCCGTGGTCATGGTGAAGGCGTGGGTCTGGGCCTTCTCCTCGTTGTACTGAAGCGACCATTCGTGCGGGTTGTCGATGAAGCCGTCGAGGGTGGCGTACGTCGAGGCGATGAGCTTGCGCATGGTTTCCTCCGATTCGAGTCCGTGGCGCCGGGGCCGGCGTGATTAGACTCGCAATCCGGAGAATTCGCCGGTAGTGGCCCTGTTCAGCACTTCGATGTGAAGGAATCACATGATCCGTGTGATGGTCGCCGAGGACGTCCGCATCCTGCGGGAGACGTTGGCCACCGTCCTCGGACTGGAGGACGACATCGAGGTGGTGGCCCTGGTGGAGCGCGGCGACCAGATCGTCGCCACGGCCGAGCGGACCCGTCCCGACGTGGCGGTGCTCGACATCGACCTGCCCGGCATGGACGGCCTGGACGCCGCCGCCGAACTCCGCGCGAAGCTCCCGGACTGCCGGACGGTCGTCCTGACCGGTCTGGGCAAACCCGGATACCTGCGCCGCGGCCTGGCCGCCGGGATCTCGGCGTTCCTTCTCAAGCACGCGCCGGCCGACGACCTCATCGACGCGATCCGCAAGGCCGTCGCGGGCGAACGGGTGGTCGACCCCCAGCTCGCCCTCGCCGAGCTCGAACGGGCGGACAACCCGCTCACCGCACGCGAGGCCGACGTGCTCCGGTTGTCGGCGACCGGCGCGGAGGCCGACGACATCGCCCGGTCCCTCGCGCTGAGCCGGGGCACCGTCCGCAACTACCTGTCATCGGCCGTCATGAAGCTGGACGCCAGGAACCGCATCGACGCGATCCGCATCGCGACCGACCAGGGCTGGCTGTAGCGGCACCTCCGCCGCCAGCCGGAAGCCGTCGCCGTCCCTGCCGGCGGTCAGCGTCCCGCCCTGCTCCCGCACCCTTCGCGCCAGGTTCTTCAGCCCCTGGCCCGAGGCGGCGGGCCGACCCGGGGCACCGTCGTTGACCAGGCGCAACCGGACGCTCCGCCCGACCACCTCGACGACCAGTTCACAGCGGCCGGCCTCGCTGTGCCGCAGCACATTGGTGACGCCTTCGCGCAGGACGGTGGCGAGGAGCGCGTCGGTCTCCGCGGGCAGCGGCACCCGCTGGACCGACCCGGACACCTCGATGCCGGCGGCCGAGAGCGCCGCGCGGGTGGACTCGGCCTCGGCCGCCAGCGCGATCTCGCCGCGCCCGGCCACGACGGCCTCCATGTCCGACAGGGCCCGGCGAGCCGCCGCCAGCCCCTCGGACAGCTCGGCGCGGGCCCGGTCGGGGTCCCTGTCCAGCAGCCGCAGCGCCAGCTCGCTCTTGAGCACGAGCACCGACAGGCCCAGACCGAGCAGATCGTGCAGATCGGTCGCGAACCGGAGCCGCTCCCGGGCCACCGCCGCCCGGGCCAGCTCCGCCCGCGCCTCCCTGAAGCGCACGGTCAGCTCGCCCATGCGGACCAAACCGCACACGACCAGCGTCCGCTCGCCGGACCACACGACCTCGTAGGCCATCCCCAGCGCGGTCGGGTCGCCGAGCTGCGCGTCCCAGATCATGAGCAGCGGATCCAGGCAGATCAACGGGACCGCCGCGACCCACCGCGCCCACCCGCGCACCACGACCAGCACGACGCCCGGCAGGAAGTAGACCACGTGCCACAGCGCCAGATCGAAGACGAACAGCGGAGCCAGCGCGGGCACGACGATGAGCAGCGTCCACCACGGACGGCTGGACGGGGCGCAAGCACGGAGGAACAGCAGGACGAACGTGATGAGCGCCGCGAAGAACACCGCCGTCTCCACGGCGCTCATGTCCACTTGCAGGAACCGCCGCAGCTCGACCGGCACGATCATGAGGCAGATCGTCGCGGCCCCGAGGACCGCCACCGACGTGGACGTCAGGTCGTCCGCCACCGGCGCGCCCGCGAGGTGCTCGCGCCCGTACCCGTGCGCCACCGACCGTGTCTCGTTCAGCGCCGCCCGCGCCACGTCCAGCCGCCGCCGGACCGCCGGCGCCGCCCCGGCCTCCCCGTCCCGGATGACCCGCCGGAGGCTCACGCCCACCCGTTCGTTCAGTTGCTGCGCGAACACCAGCCGTTCGCGCGACACCTCGGCCAGCGCGAGCCCGTCCCTGGTCCGCCGCAGGTCGCTGACCAGGTCGGCCAGCCGCGCGACCCCGTACAGCGCGATCCCGACGAACGCCGTGTGCCCGATCGCCAGGTAGGCCGCCTCCGCGACCGTCGGCCGGACCGGCAGCGCGGCGGCGAACTGCGCCGCGACCACCGCCGCGAACCCGCCCCATGCCGCCCACCGCCGCCGGATGAGCAGCAGGAACGCCGCCGCCAGGAACCCGGAGTTCCCGTACCAGGTGGTCGGGTACCAGACCATGCCGGCGGCCGTGAGGGCCGCCTGGGCGGCCAGCGTCCACGGCCAGCCCCGCACCCGCACGTCGTCCGACCAGCGGATGCAGTTCCGCAGGTGAAGGAGCAGCAGCAGGGTGAGCAGGGCGAACGCCGCCGGTTCGCCTCCCGGCTCCGCGTTGACGATCCCGACATACCCGCCGAAGGCGAACCCGCAGCTCACCCCCACCGCGACAAGGCGAGCCCAGCGAACCGCCGCCACCGGAGACGCGATGTCCATACAGGCCCCCGAAAATAGGGAATCCCGCGCATCGTATAGACGACCGGAAACATCGAGAGAGAGGTTCGGCTGGAAAACCGCCCGGACGGGGAGCGTGCCCGGTCCGTCCGGTTGGAATGGGTATGCGACGACCTCGGTCTTTCGGCAGGATGGCCGGGTGGCCGGAGAATCGTCCTACGTGGAGCGAGCGCCGACGCCGGCACTCGCGGCGGTGGCGTCGCTGGTATGGATCCAGCAGGTCGGGGACCGGCCCCTAGCGCAGCGGCACGTGCCACACGGTGGAGCCGAACTGCGGTGCGTACTCGGTGAGACGCCGCGATTGCTCGGACCCCTGACCACGGCGATGTACAAGGACATCCCGGCGGGAGGCACGGTCGTCGGAGTGCGCCTGCGGCCGGGTGTGCTCGGCGGCCTCGCCGGAATGCCGGCCGACGAACTGGTCGACGAGGACGTCGCCTGTACCGACATCTGGCGCGGTTCGAGCCGCCTGACGGATCTGCTCGGGGACGCCGCGACACCGCGGGCCGCGCTCGGTCATCTCCAGTCGTTCGTCGCGCGATCCGCCCCCGCGCACGACCCGCTGGTGGGCGATGCCGTCCGGCACCTCATGCCGTGGCACGGCGGAACGCCGGCCGCGCTGCCCGCGCTGCTGTCCATCTCCGAGCGCCAGTTGCGGCGCCGATGCCGGGCCGCGGTCGGCGTCGGCGCGAAGGAACTGCACCGCATCCTGCGCCTGCAGGGCTTCATCGCCCGCGTGCAGGCGTCGATCGACCAGCAGGACGCCCTGGGCGTCGACCTCGCGCGGTGGGCGGTCGAGACGGGCTACACCGACCAGGCGCACCTCGGCCGCGAGTGCCGCCGGCTCGTCGGCGTGACGCCCGGCGTCCTTCTCTCGCAGACGGGCGCCGCGTGCGGTTGCGGGCACGATCACGCCGCGTCCTACGTCCCGATGCTCCGGCCGGGGTATGGCCGTTCTGTACAAGAGCGGCGGCTGATCCCCGCCTAGCGTCGTATCCGTCGGGCGAGGCCCGCGAGGTGGTCCTCGTGCGGCCGCAGCACGTGCGCGTCCCGACTTCCGGATGAGCCAAGGAGCTATGGAAATGGCCAGAGTCATCATGCAGGCCGTGGTCTCGGTGGACGGTTACATCGCCTATCCCGACGACACGGTCGGGCCGCTGTTCGACTGGTACGGCAACGGCGACGTGACGGTCCGCGCCAACGACGAATGGCAGTTCAACGTCGGCCGCGCCTCCGCGGATTACGTCCAGCCCTTCTGGGACGCCGTCAAGGTCACGGTGATCGGCCGCCACCTGTTCGACACCACCGACGGCTGGTCGGGCGTGCCCGCCGCCGGCGAGGAACTCGTCGTCGTCACCCACCGGCCGCTGCCCGAGGAATGGCTCGCCAGGTTCCCCGACGCGCCCTTCCACACGGCCGACTCCGTCGAGGCCGCCATCACGCTCGCCAAGGAACTCGCCGGGGACGGCCTGGTCTGCGTGTGCGCGGGCGACGTCGGCGGGCAGGCGTTCTCGGCGGGACTCGTCGACGAGGTGGCGATGGACGTCGCCCCGGTCGTCCTCGGCGAAGGAGTGCGGTTCTTCGGCGGCCACACCGGAACCGTCCTCCTCGACGACCCGGACGCGGTGGTCCAGGGCGACCGCGTCCTGCACCTGCACTACACCGTCAAGCACTGACCGGCCCGACACGCAAAAGGAAGCACGAATGATCCTCGTCACCGGCGGCCTGGGCTCCATCGGGTCGCACACCGCACGGGCACTGCTCGACCTGGGCGAATCGGTCGTCCTCACCGCGCACCGGTCCACCCGGGTGCCGGACCACCTCGCCGGCGAGCCCGACGGCCGGGTCGTCGTCGAGCCGCTGGACACCACGGACGAGGCCGCGTTCCTCGCCATCGGGAAGCGGCACGAGATCACCGGCATCGTCCACCTCGCCGCGGGCCGGTACGACCTGCCCGACCCGGTCGAGTACCTCCGCGCCGAAACCCTCGCCCTGCTCAACGCGCTGAAGGCGGCGCGGGAATGGGGCGTGCGGCGGTTCTCCGTCGCCAGCTCCATCGGCGTGTACGCGGGAGTGGACGAGGTCCCGTGGCGCGAGGACGCCCCGCTGCCGGCGGTGGCGCCGCACCAGATCCATGCCTTCAAGAAGACCGCGGAGCTGTTCACCGCGCTGACCGGCGACAGCGCCGGGTTCGAGACGGTGAGCCTGCGGATCGGCACCATCTGGGGACCCCTCGGCCTGCCCGACTCGCCCTTCTTCGCGCTTCCGCGCCTGCTCAGCGCGGCGGTCCTGGGCGAGGACCCCGACCTCACCCCGCCCCGTCCGCCCGCGTACGCCGACGACGCCACGGACCTCTGCTACGTGAAGGACTGCGGCCGGGCCATCGCGCTGCTCATGCTCACCGACCGGCTGAACCACCGCGTCTACAACGTCTCGTCCGGACGCCTCGTGCGGTACGGCGAGGTGGTCACCGCGATCAACGCCGCCGTTCCGGGCGCGAACATCACCCTTCCCGAGGGCCGTAATCCCGACCGCCCCCCGGACAACTACCTCGACATCACCCGGCTCCAAGAGGACACCGGCTTCCAGCCGGAGTACGACGTCGAACGGGCCGTACCGGACTACGTCGACTGGTTGAGAAAACACACCGCGTAATGGGGCTCGGCCGTGTGGGCCGTCCCCCGTCCGAGCTACCCGTGAATGTCCACCGTGCGGTGATGATGCCCCGGGGGTCGAATCCATAGCGTTCTCCATGTGGCCGGGCCATTCCGGGCCGGCGCGAATTCCGCACTGGAGGACATCGTGATTCGCATGCTCAAGAAGACCGCTGTGATCGCCGCCTGCTTCGCGATGGCGGGCGCGGGACTCACCGGCTGCGACGACGACGACTCCGGCACCTTCCACGAGGGCCTGCTCGCGGGGACCAAGAAGATCGATGCCGCGGGGCAGCCGGTGAACGTGTCCTGCACGGGCGACGCGATGGACGGCAAGCCGGTCATCGTCCTGATGCCCGGCCTGGGCGACGGGATGGACAAGATGGCCGCCCTCCAGAAGACCCTGAGCGAGAACAACTGGGTCTGCCTCTACGACCGGCCGGGCGAGGGGAAGAGCGACAAGCCGGCGGGGCCGCAGGACTTCACCAGCGCGGGGAAGGTCCTGACCGCGGTGCTCGGCCGGGTCACCGGCGGACGTCCGGTCGTCCTGGCCGCCCACTCGCTCGGCGGGCTGATCGCCGCCCGGTACGCCCCCGACCACCAGGACAAGGTCAAGGGCCTGGTCCTGATGGACGCGACGTCCCCGACCTCGGTCGCCGACCTCACGAAGGCGATCCCCGCGTCCGCGACCGGCCCGGCGGCCCAGCTGCGCGCGCAGACGCTGGCGGTCAACGCGGGCAACAACCCGGAGAAGCTCGTCATCACCGACGGGAAGGTCCGCTCCGCCGGGAACATTCCGGTAGAGGTGATCGAGCATGGGAAGAAGTACCTCGCGGCCGTTCCCGGAGTCGGGCCGCGCCTGGAGCGCGACTGGGCGGCAGGGCAGCGCAAGTGGCTCGCGATCTCCAGCAACAGCAAGCTGAGCACCGCCGCGAACAGCCAGCACTACATCTACGTCGACCAGCCGGCCATCGCCGTCCAGGCCATCCAGAGCGTCGCCTCGCGCGTCGCCTCGGGCGCCAAGTGACCGGGAGGGCGGCGTGGGCCCACGGATCGGAGGACGGAATAACGCCGCCGCGCCGCCCGCTGTAGTGAAGGACGTAGGACACGAGGGGGAGAACATGGCAACCGAGAGGGCGCTGCTCGCGGGCGGCTGTTTCTGGGGAATGGAAGAGCTGTTCCGCAGGCAGCCCGGAGTGGTCTCCACGCGGGTCGGCTACAGCGGTGGCGACGTGCCCAACGCCACCTACCGGAACCACGGGTCCCACGCCGAGACCATCGAGGTCGTGTACGACCCCGACCAGACCGACTTCCGGGCGCTGCTGGAGTTCTTCTTCCAGATCCACGACCCCACGACCGTGGACCGGCAGGGCAACGACATCGGCATCAGCTACCGCTCCGCGATCTTCTACACCTCGGACGAGCAGCGGAAGGTCGCCGAGGACACCATCGCCGACGTCGACGCCTCCGGCCTGTGGCCGGGCAAGGTCGTCACCGAGGTGACCGCCGCCGGCGACTTCTGGGAAGCCGAGCCGGAGCACCAGGACTACCTGCAGAAGTACCCGAACGGCTACACGTGCCACTTCCCCCGCCCCGGGTGGAAGCTGCCCAAGCGGACCGCCTGAACCTGACATCGCAGGACGGCGTGGGCGCCGGCGTGCGCCGTTCCCGGCGATGCGCCGGGCGTCCTTCTGCGCCATGAAGGCGGATTGAGACCGGAAGCGAACGAGATCGTCTCCGCGTGCGTCAAAGCGGGTGCCGGGGCTCCCCTTGCGCGAAGGACACTCATGTCACAGCGGAGATCGAGCCCTGCCGGCGCCGTCGTCACGATCGCGGTCTGGCTCGCCGTCGCCCTCCTGCCCCTGCTCTACGGCCTCTCGGACGCCCGCCTGGCGTTCGGTCTCACCGGCGCGCCCGGCACGGCGACGGTGGAGAGCTGCGTCGACCACGGCTCGGGAGAGGACGCGGAGACCGAGTGCCGCGGACGCTTCGTCCCCGACGACCGCGGGACGGCCGCCCGCACCGTCGGGCTGCCTCCCGAGTCGGACGAAGGCGAGAGCTTCCGGGCCCGGCTCCAGCCCGATGGCGAGCGGGCGCGGCCCGCGGACCTCAAGGGCCGGCTGTCCGCGCTCGTCCTGCCCGCCCTGGGCCTGCTCTTGCTCGTCCCCCTGCCCCTGGGGCTGAACTACCTGCTCACCGACCGCCGGCCGGGGCGGATCCTGCGCTACCTGACGGCGGGCTCGGCGGCGGTGCTGGGCGCCGCCTGCCTCGCGGGCCTCGTCGCCGCCAACCTCTGAAGGCGAATATGTGACCATCCGATGGGATGGCACGCGTTTTCGTCATGATCGGACTTGCCTGTCGCCATAAGTAAGGCAATATGCGGCTTCCTGGGCGAATTCGTGATCATATGGCTGTGGCGAACGGCGGCGGGAACTCGCGCGGGGGAGTCGGCGATATGAGAAATGGGACGCTTCGCGTCGTCGCGGCGATCGCGGTCGCCGTGGCCACGACGGCCGCCGCGTCGCCCGGGGACGGCTCGGGGCCGCACCGGGAGCCGGGATCGCTGCTGCTGAGCGAGCCGTTCACCGGCGCGGCCGCCGGCTCGCGTTTCATCGGGTACGGGTCGGCCTGCCTGACGGGCGCGCCCCGCGGAGCGGGCCCGGCGGAGGCCACGAACCATCCCCTGGGTGGCTGCCGACGGGATCCGGTCGGCCCGGTGCCCCCGGGCAACGCGGCGATGCACGGGTATCTGCAGCTCACCGATGCCCATGTCGAAGAGACCGGCGCCGTGCTGCTCGACTCGCCGATCCCGGCCGGGGAAGGGCTGGAGGTGACCTTCGAGCAGTGGCAGTACGGGAACACCACGCCTGCGCCCGCGGACGGAATCTCCTTCTTCCTCACCGACGGCGCCGCGCGGCTCACGACGCCGGGCGCCTTCGGCGGAAGCCTCGGCTACGCCCAGAAACTGCCGGACGGCAGCACCGAAGGCCGGCTCATCCCGGGCGTCAGCGGTGGATATCTCGGTATCGGACTCGACGTGCTGGGAGACTACTTCGGCGACGGGGAAAGGCGCGGAAACGGCTGCGAGCGGGGTTCTCCGGCCGGAACGGTTCTCCGCCGGCCCGCTCCGGGACCCAATGTCGTGAGCGCCCGGGGCCCTGGCGACGGGAACGACGGCTACTGCCTGCTCGCCGCCACGACCGGGAACGCGACGACCAAGGGCCCCTGGCCGTCGACGCTTCCCGGCCGGCTGCACGGCGATGTGAAGAGGACGCCTTCCGACGCGACGCCCGAACGGGCCGAAGAATTGCTGGAACCGGCGAAGAGGACCGTCCGCGTCACGGTGACGTCACCGCCGAAGCCGATGGCGACGGTCGACATCGACTTCCAGGACGGACGCGGCTTCCGGCAGGTGCTCCGATTCCCCGCGCCCGAACCGGTCCCGGACACCGTCAAGCTCGGCTTCGCCGCGTCCACGGGAGCGCTCACCGACGTCCAGCTCGTCCGCCACCTCACCGTGCGGGCGGGCCGCCCGCACCCGCCGGGTCCGGGTGCGCTCCGGCAGCAACCCCGCACGAACTGACCAGCTGAGTTCAGGCCCGCTGCTCAGAAGGGCGGCGGGCCGCTTCCGACCAGCGTGATGACGTCGGACCAGGCTTCCGAACCGCCGAGCGTGACCTGCGCCTCGCGGCCGTCGGGAAGTCTCAACGTCTGGTCGTGCGGGTCGTCGGTGTCGAAGTCGGAGATGGTGGCGGTCCCCGACCACTCCCGCTGCTTGGAGCGCAGGTCGACATAGACCTCGACCTCGGCCCCGCCGCTGCTGATCAGGGTGGCGGGTCCCCGGTACCGGCTCACGCCCGGATCTTCTCATCGAGGCTGGTCTGGACTGTGTTCATAAGGACGCACCCTAGCGTCGAGGTCGGACGTTCCGTCCCGTGGCAGGTTGAGCCGCGGTTGTGGACGCCCCGCGCGCCGACCATGTCCGCGCAGGTGAGGGCTGGACGAAGGCCCCGGCCACCCACGAAAACGTCGGTGACCGGGGCCGTTTCGCGTCGATCAGGCCGTGTCAGCCGAGCCCGCGGAAGAAGGTGCGCACGTCCTCGACGAGGAGGGCGGGCTGTTCGAGCGACAGGAAGTTGCCGCCGCGTTCGACCTCGGTCCAGTGGGTGACGTTGTGGTCGCGGTCGGCGAAGCGGCGGATGGCGACGTCGGTGGTGGAGGTGGCGATGACGCCGGTGGGGACGGTCCCGCGGGGCTTGGGGGCGTAGGCGGTGGGGTCGTGCGCCATCTCGTAGTAGAGGTTGGCCGAGGAACCGGCGGTGCCGGTGAACCAGTAGAGGCTGACGTTGGTGAGCAGGTGGTCGCGATCGACGGCGTCCTCGGGCAGGTCGGCGGCCGCGTCGGTCCATTCCTTGAACTTCTCCACGATCCAGGCGAGTTGCCCGACGGGTGAGTCGTGCAGGCCGTGGGCGAGGGTCTGCGGCCGGGTGGACTGGATGTGGTTGAAGCCCATCTTGTCGTCGCGGAACTCCTGCAGCCGGGCGAGGCGCTGCTGCTCCAGTTCGGTCAGGTCGGCGAAGTCGGCGGGGTCGTCGGAGGGGAAGGTGATCAGGCCGTTGAGGTGGACGCCGATGATGCGGTCGGGCGCCTTGCGGCCCATCTCGGCGGCGATCCAGGCGCCGCCTCCGTTGCCCTGGACGCCGTAGCGTTCGTAGCCGAGGCGCGCCATCAGCTCGACGAACGCCGCGGCGATCTTGCCGGTGTCCCAGCCCGGTGCGGTCAGCGGCCCGGAGAACCCGACGCCCGGGGTGTCGGTGACCACCACGTGGAAGTCGGCCGCGAGCGGCTCGATGACGTCGACGAACTGGACGAACGACCCCGGCCAGTCGTGGATCAGCAGCAGCGGGGTGGCGTCGGGGTTCTCGGAGCGCACGTGGGCGAAGTGGACGTCCTGCCCGTCGATGCCGGTCAGGAACTGCGGGATCTCGTTCAGCCGGGCCTCGGCCTTCCGCCAGTCGTACGCGCCGGCCCAGTAGTCCGCCAGGCCCTTCAGATAGTCGACGGGGACGCCGCGGCTCCAGCCCTGGCCGGGGATCTCCGCGGACCAGCGGGTGCGCCGGAGCCGGTCGCGCAGGTCGTCCAGCTCGTCCTCGGAGATCTCGATGCGGAACGGCCTGATCTCGGTGCTGCCCATGGTTGCCTCCGACGATGAGTGGTGGATCGAACGCCCAGCGAGTCCCGTGCCCTCGGTGTTGACCTCAGCTTACCAGAACAGAGCATTCCGTTCCAAGTCGTACCCCGCGCTGAGGTAGAGCACAGCGATCCGGTGGCCGTCCTCGCGAAGCCTCAAGGACCGGTTGCCGTTCGCGGCCGGTAATGGGCGTGTCGTCCGGCCGGTCGGTGCGGTCACACCTGCGTAGGGTGTGTGTTCAGGGTGTGGCCACACCCTTGCAGCGAGAGGTACCGGCCCCATGAGGCTCGAACTCACCAACTACGAGGCCCTGCACGGTTGGGGCGTCGTCAACAACAGTGCCGCTTGGCATGCCCAGCACAACCGCAAGCCTCCTGTGACCGAACAGGCGGTCGGAGACATCCTCTTCAGGGCTTACGACTGCCGGACCAGCACCACGACCACGGTAGAGCTCAGCGACGACGAGCGTGCGAGCTTCGCCGAGCTGGTCAGCGAGCACATCGCGGCGTGGGTGAAGCGCGGCCAGGAGAACGCCGCGACACCTCACCTGCGTTCACTGGTCGTGAAGCTGGGCGGCTGACATGCCTACCCCGGGCAGCCCGCAACGAAAGTTCCGCCTCGCCGACGACGCCCTTTGGGCCGAGTACGACCAGGCATGCCGCGACGTCAACGGCAGCGCGGACCGCAGTGACGACATCCGCAAACACGTCGAGGCCGTCGTCGCCGAATGGAAGAAGCGGCGCGAGGCGAGCTGATCCTCCAAGGGGCAGAGCGGCCCCTCAACGAGGCTCGGCCTCGAATGCCTGGGCGACGGCAAGGCTGTCCTCGTAGACGTGGTGCCGTGTGACGAGGCCGCCTTCGACGGTGAGGTGCAGGGCGAATCGCGAGCGATACGCACGTCCGGTCGGCCGGGCGGTCTGGCGGATCTCACCGATTACCACGGCATCGTTTCCGTCGATGAGGATGCGCTCGACCTCGGTCGCCGCGTGTTCCGGGACGTGGTGTTCGGCGAGCTCCCGGTAGTGCGCGGCCGCGTCGGCCCGGGTGGACCGGTGACGGATCCAGGGTGTGGCGGTGCGGCCGTGCTCGGCCTCCGGCCAGTCCAGCTTCCAGTCTCCCTGCTCGGCGTACAGTTCGGCGATGCGCTCGGGTTCGCCCTCGCCGATCCTGCGCAGCAGCTCCTCGACCACGGTGCGGGTGTTCGCGGGCGTGGTTACGGACATGGCCGACCTCTTCCCCTCGGGCCGCGTCCCGTCAACGCGGAGAGATCACCAACCCTGCCAGCGCCGACAGGTCAAGCCGATTACCCCTGGGGTAATGCCGGATCATCAGCAAGATCTGCTGCTCAAGCACAGGTGTTACCGGTGGACGGAATTGAAGAAAGGGGGGCGCTCTGTGAAAGGGGGAAGGGCCGACGAGAGAACGTCGGCCCTTCCCATGCGGGCCGGAGCCCGCGAGCACGTCGAATCGGATCAGTGACCCGAGACCACCGAGCTGCCGGCGCAGGTGAAGGACGTGGTGGGGTTCTCGGAGCTGAGGCCCAGCGCGCCCACGAGCCCGCCCTGCGAGTGGTTGATGTTGCTCTGGCAGTTCGGGACGACCGCGGTGGTGCCGTCGTTGTGGCCGCCGCCGTCGTGGTTGAGGTTGAGGTTGTCGTTGTCGCTGTCGCCGCCGCCGACGAGAAGGGTGGACAGCACGGCGCGCTCCGGCAGAACCTCGCCGGCCAGCTTGTCCAGCTCGGTGTAGCTGAAGGAGTTCATGTGATTCCTTTTCTTCTTGTCACGCCCGGATCCCCCGATGAGGACACCGGATGTCCCCTCCCCACCTCGAATCAGGTGAGGTCGCTATACGTATAGCAGACGTGACTGAGAGTGGCCAAGCAGTGGGTGTGACGGCGATTCCGATCGAATTGTCCGGACGCATCATGCCGTTCCCGTGCTGGGCGGTACCGGGGTATCTCCGCCGACAAGGATGGGTTCATTTGGAGGAACGGGAATGGCCGACAAAAGCCTCAGCGGCGACGCAGTTGATATGACCCGGTTTCACCGACCCGGCTTGATCATCTAGCCGATCGCGGCGAAGTATGCGGCTTTGTCCCGCGCGCTCATCCCCACCTCAATGGCCATCGGCCACTATCCTCAATCTGGCAGTGGGATCCGATCCACTTGTCTGTCCCTTGTGGGTGCCCGGCACGGCTGCCGGGCACCCACACCCCATTTGTCGCCCCCGCCGGCCGGCGTCGACGCCGAGTACGCCGAGCTGATCGGCGTCGACCTGTACTGCCCCCGCCCCGCCACCCGGATGGAGTTCTCGATCAGTGCAGGTTGCACGTCCCGAAAGTTAGACTGTACTGTAAAGTCTAAGTTCGGGCCGGGGAGGGGACCTGCATGAACACCCACACGGGGAACCGGATAGGGCACGAGCTGTCCCGGGAGCTCGACCTGGACATCGCGCCGTGAACGAACAGTCGAGCGCGGGCGGGCCGTCGGCGCGGCGGAAGGAGCCCGGACGCCGCAGGTCGGCCTCCGATGAGAAGATCCTCGCAGCGGCGAAGGAACTCTTCCTGGCCGACCGCTACGACGGGGTCACCCTGGAGCGGATCGCCGAGCGCGCCGGAGTGTCACGGCAGACCGTCTACAACCGCTTCGGTTCAAAGGAGACGGTCTTCCGGGA
The DNA here is from genome assembly GCF_041951385.1 of Actinomadura sp. NTSP31. Classification (NCBI taxonomy): domain Bacteria; kingdom Bacillati; phylum Actinomycetota; class Actinomycetes; order Streptosporangiales; family Thermomonosporaceae; genus Actinomadura; species Actinomadura sp. NTSP31. The sequence continues at coordinate 28,657 of NZ_JBGNUT010000018.1, forward strand.
GATGGTCCGCTACCACTGGTCGGCGTTCGCCGGCCCGGACCGGGGCCTCGTCGAGTGCGACGCCGGCGCGAGCGCCGAGGAGGTTCTTCGCGCCTTCGCCCGGTCGCTCCAACGCTTCGCCACCGAGATCGACCAGATCCGTTTCGCGCGGCTCGTGGTGGCCGAATCCGGGCGCCTGCCGTGGATCGCGGACGACTTCTACCGGGTGGGCAAGGGGCCGGTCGTGGCCGCGTTCGTCGGCTGCCTCGACGGCCTGGTCAGCAGCGGCCGTCTGCGATGCCCGGACACCTACCTCGCCGCGCGCCAGTTCATGGGCCTCGTCCAGGAGTTCCTCGTCTGGCCGGGGGTCATGGCCTTCGAGGAGGAGGTCGCCGGTCAGCCCTCCGCGGAGGTGGTGATCGAGGAAGCCGTGCTGACCTTCCTGGCCCGCTACGCCCCCGCGTCCCCCGGCCCGGCGCGGCGGCCTGCCTGATCCGCTCACCGCATCTGTATCCGATCCACCCTCGGCTCTCTCCGGAGTAACCGTCATGCCCGCAGACACGATTTCCCTCGGCGATGTCGAGATCACGCGCGTCGTCGAGTGGTCCGGCCCCATCCGTACCGCCCGCTTCATCGTCCCCGACAGCGATGAGAAGACCTGGCGGGACAACCAGGAGTGGCTGGCGCCGGACTTCTGGACCCCGTCCGATGACGCCTACCGCTGCCACATCCAGACCTGGGTCCTGCGCAGCGAGGGAAGAACGATCCTGGTGGACACCGGGGTCGGCAACGACCGGGAGCGCCCGCAGGTCCCGCAGTTCGCCGGGCTGAAGACCGGCTACCTCGCCCGCCTGCGCGAGGCCGGCGTCGCGCCCGAGGACGTCGACGTGGTCGTCAACACCCACATCCATTACGACCACGTCGGCTGGAACACCGAACTGCGCGACGGGCAATGGCTGCCCACCTTCCCCAACGCCACCTACCTGATCCCGCGCGCCGACAATCTCTACTTCGACCCGGAGAACCCCCGCCGCAGCCGGCCGCCGCGCGACGAGCACGAGCGCATCCGCTGGGAGGGCAGCAAGCTGGTGTTCAACGACAGCATCGCCCCCGTCCACCAAGCCGGACAGGTCGTCCTGTGGGAGGACGCCCACCGCATCGACGGCAACCTGCTGCTGGAAGCCGCACCGGGTCACACCCCCGGTTCGTCCGTCCTCACCCTCCGCTCGGGCACCGACCGCGCCGTCTTCGTCGGGGACATGGTGCACAGCCCCGTCCAGGTCCTCGAACCCGGATGGAACAGCTGCTTCTGCGACGACCTCCAGCTCGCGGCCAAGACCCGCCGCGCCTATCTCTCCCGCGCCGCCGAGCTGCGGGAGCTCGTCATCCCCGCCCACTGGCCGGGGCACGGAGCCGCCGAGATCCGCAAGGACGGTGATGGCTTCGGCATCACCGCATGGGCCGCCTTCCCCCGGGCAGCCTGACGCCGCTGCCCAAGGACGCGGGGAAACCTCAGTCAGCCTGCCGCCGGCTCCTTCACGTCTTCCCACAGGTCCCGGAGCAGGCCTTCGAGACGGAGTTCGCCTTCAGGCGTCTGGGCGCCGCGCTCCAGGCCGCCCTGGATGAGCTTTGCGGCCGCGGGGCGCGCGATCAGGCCCGCCCATGCGTCGTGTTCGCGCAGGAAGCCCTCGGCGAGATCCTTCGGCGGTACGGCCAGCTTGGCGGCCTCGATGACACCGTCCGGAAGTGCCGCGATGTTGCGGGAGACCCGGTCGACGAAGGCGTCGATCTCGGCGGCGGGCAGGGCCCGGTTGATCCAGCCGTAGCGTTCAGCGGTCGGTGCGTCGAGGAGGTCCGCGCCGAGCAGGACTTCGAGCGCGCGGTTCCGGCCCAGGCGGTGCGTGAGGTACTGCGTGCCGGAGCCACCGGGGGTCAAGCCCATCAGTGCTTCGCACTGGGCGAGTCCCGCCGTCTCGGTCGCCGCGAAGGTCATGTCGGCCGCCGTGACGAACTCGGCTCCGCCGCCGCGGGCGATGCCCGCGAGCTTCACGATGGTGACCTGAGGCTGGTTCCGCACGGCCTCGGAGACCGACTGGAAGACGTTGAGACCTTTCGGCGCAGCCTCCATCAGCTCGGCGAACGCCGCCGACTGCGGATCCAGCGTCATGTCGACATGGGCGATGAAGAAATCCGGGATGGCACTGCTGAATATGATGACCTTTACCGAAGGGACGTCGCGGACCGTTTTGAGGAAGTGCAGCACCTCGGTCATGAGTTCGACGCCGAGTACATTGACCGGCGGGTTGTCGATGACCACGTTCGCGACCCCCTGGTCGACCGAGACCCGCAGAGTCGAGTACTCCTCCGCCGGCAGAGAATATTCGGTCACGCCCACTCCTTGCTTGCATCGCACTCCCGCCCGCGCATGTCGAGGCAGGCGGTTGAGTGTCGCAGGTTCCTGATGTATACCTAAGCTATGGCGAGCCGAAATGCAGCGTCAATTACGCACTTTCACCATCCCAGGTATGCTCGGGGATACCACCATGAACGATGAGGTCGTCTTCCGGACCGACTGCCCGAGCCGCGCGATCATCGACCAGATCGCGAACAAGTGGTCGATCCTGATCCTGGCGGTGCTGCTCGACGAACCGCGCCGGTTCAACGACATCAAACGGCGTCTCGAAGGCATCACCCAGCGGGTGCTGACCCAGAACCTGCGCCGCCTCGAACGCAGCGGGATGATCACACGCCGGGTGCTGTCCGGGCGAACGCTCGGAGTGGAATACGCCCTGACGCCGTTGGGTCGTTCCCTGCAGGAGCCACTCGGCCAGTTCTACGAATGGACGGTCCGGAACATGGACGTCATCCAGTCGCGACAGCGCGCCTACGACGCGTCCTCGATGAGCGGGTGATCGGTCACCGTGCCGTCACCGGCTCCGGTGCGTGGTGGGCGCGGCGGTAGGCCAGTGGTGACAGGCCCAGGTACGTGTGGAAGTGCTTGCGCAGGGCGACGGGGTCGCCGAAGCCGCAGGCGGTGGCGATCCGTGCGACGGTCAGGTCGGTGGACTCCAGCAGCGTCCGCGCGTGCGCCAGCCGCCGCTGCGCCAGCCACTTCAGCGGGCTGCTGCCCACCTCGCTCCGGAACCGCCGGGTGAAGGTGCGCACGCTCATGTGCGCGTGCCGGGCCATGTCCTCCAGCGTGATCGGCTCGGCCAGCCGGTCCAGCGCCCACTGCCGGGTCGCCGATGTGGAACGGCCGGTGTCCTGCGGGACCGGGTGCTCGATGAACTGCGCCTGCCCGCCCTCGCGCCACGGCGCCACCACGCAGCGCCGCGCGGCGGCCGACGCCACCGCCGCCCCGTGGTCCAGGCGGACCAGGTGCAGGCACAGGTCGATGCCGGCCGCTCCGCCGGCGGACGTCAGGATGCGCCCGTTGTCGACGAACAGCACGTCCGGATCGACCTCGACGCCGGGGAACAGCCGCGCCATCGCGTCGCACAGCGCCCAGTGCGTGGTGGCCCGCAGACCGTCCAGCAGACCGGCCGCCGCGAGCAGGAAGGCCGAGGTGCACAGGCTGACGATCCGGGTCCGCGGCCCTATCCGGTCCAGCGCAGCGGCGAGTTCCTCGGGGAGCACGCCGGTCGCGAGCAGGTGCTCGCCGGGCTCCTGAGTGGCGAGCACGACGGTGTCCGCGGTGTCCAGCACCGACTCGTCGTGGTCGACGACGATCCGGTAGTCCTCGTGCGTGCGCACCGGCCGGCCGCCGAGGGAGCAGGTGCTGACGGAGTACAGGCGGGTCCCGTCCGGTTCGCAGGCCTCGTTGAACACCCGCGCCGGGATGCCCAGGTCCAGCGGCAGGACTCCGTCAAGGGCGAGAACGACGACACGATGCGGCATGGCCGGAATGGTACGACAGATGGCTCCCCGGCCACTCACCCGCCTCCACGCGCACGCGCCACTCTTTCTTCGGCCGGGCCACGGTCCCGGCCGAAGAAGGAATGAGACGGACATGAGCGAGGACGACATGAACGAGCACACCATGCGGGCCGTCACCATCAGGGAGTTCGGCGGACCGGAGGTGCTGACCGTCGAGGAGGTCGCGCGCCCCGAGCCGCTGCCGACCGAGGTGCTGGTGCGCGTGCACGCCGCCGGCGTCAACCCGGTGGACTGGAAGACCCGCGAGGGTCAGGGCATGGCGGGACTGCAGACGTTCCCGCTGATCCTGGGCTGGGACGTCTCCGGCGTCGTCGAAGAGGTCGGCTTCGGCGTCACCACGCTCGCGCCCGGCGACGAGGTGTACGGCATGCCCTGGTTTCCGCGCGCCGTCGGCGGCTACGCCGAATACGTGACCGCACCGGCCCGCCAGTGGGCCCGCAAGCCGGCCACCCTCGACCACGTGCACGCGGCCGCCGTGCCGCTGGCGGCGCTGACCGCCTGGCAGATCGTGGTCGACACCGCCCGCGTGCGGGCCGGGCAACGCGTCCTGATCACGGCCGCCGCCGGCGGGGTGGGCCACTTCGCGGTCCAGTTCGCCCGGTACCTGGGCGCCCACGTGGTCGCCACCGCCAGTGCCGCCCGCCATCTGTGGCTCAAGGAGCTCGGCGCCGACGAGGCCATCGACTACACCACCACCCGCTTCGAGGACGCCGCCGACGATGTCGACGTCGTCATCGACCTGGTGGGCGACGCGCACGACCGGACCAGCACCCGCTCGCTCGAGGTCCTGCGTCCCGGCGGCCTGCTGGTCGCCGTCCCGGCCGGGGTCTCCCCGGAACTGGCCCGGGCCGCCGCGGCGGCCGGCGTGCACACCACTCCGTACCTGGTCGAGCCGGACGGTGCCGCGCTGACCACGATCGCACGCCTGATCGACGCCGGTGACGTCGCCGTCGAGGTGCAGGAGACCTTCCCGCTCGACCAGGCCGGCGCGGCCCACGTCCGCGGCGAGGCCGGCCGCACCCGCGGCAAGCTCGTCCTCACCGTGACCGCCTGACCACCCCCGCGACCAGTTCGGAGGAGCACCGTCGTCACCCGCGTGACCCCCACCCCGGCCTCACCCTTGCGGTGACCCGGCTCCGGGCGGGGAGTCGTCACCGTCACGGCCTGCCTCTGAGGCATACGGTATTGCCCATGACGCAAGGAGACGGAGAGCTGGACGGCCTCGTACGCAAACGCATCCGCGCGTTGCGGGTGGCGCAGGGCTGGTCACTGGAGGAGTTGGCCACCCGCGCCCACCTCAGCCAGTCCTCGCTGAGCCGCATCGAGAACGGCCAGCGCCGTCTCGCACTGGACCAGCTGGTCACCCTCGCTCGCGCCCTGGACACCACGCTGGATCAGCTCGTGGAGACCGCCACCGACGACGTCGTCATCAGCCCGACGATCGACAGCGCCCGCGGTCAGATGCGCTGGACCGTCAAGGCCGACCCCGGGATGAGCGTGGTGCGCCAGCGCATGACCGAACCGCCCCCCGAGAACCCGGCGCGCATGCGCGCCCACCCGGGGCACGAATGGCTCGTCGTCCTGTCCGGCACGGCGATCCTCATGCTCGGCCACAACCGCATCCGTCTCGAGACCAACCAGGCGGCCGAGTTTCCCACGATGATGCCGCACGCCATCGGAGCGGACTCGGGCCCGTGCGAGGTCCTGGGCATCTTCGACCGCGACGCCCGCCGCAGCCACCAGCGCGACGGCGCTCAGGACGCCCCCGAATGATGGGGTAGGCCGCGCAACGGCGACCTCTTGCGCCTCGGGCAACGCCCCCGACCATCCTCTTGCGTAAACTGGAAGATCTTATGCCGTTCCGGCATAGCTGTCTTAGCGTGAAGAGCATGCACCAACCGCACACGCACACCACCCATCACGACGCTTCGTCCGGTCACCACCACGGTCAGGGACCCGCCAGCCAGGCGGACATCCTCGATCTGGACGCCGAGGTCCTCGCCGAACACACCGCCTCCATCACCGCATGGCTGCCGCTGCATACCGGCCCACGCCACATCGTGGACCTGGGGTGCGGCACGGGCGCGGGCACCTTCGCCCTCCTCGACCGCTTCCCCGACGCGCACGTCACCGCCGTCGACGCGTCCGCCGAACACCTACAGCGCCTGCGCACCAAGGCGTGCGCCCGCGGCGTCCAGGAGCGTGTGCGCACCGCGCAGGCCGACCTCGACGAAGCCGCCTGGCCCGACCTCGGCTCACCGGACCTCGTATGGGCGTCGGCCTCGATGCACCACATGGCCAACCCCGACCACGCACTGCGCAACGTCCACGACGCGCTCGCGCCCGGCGGCCTGTTCGCCGTCGTCGAACTGGCCGGCCACCCCCGCTTCCTGCCCGAAAACGCCCCCAAGGACCGGCCCGGCCTGGAAGGACGCGTCCACGCCGCTGCCGACCGCCTCCAGGCCGAACACATGCCCCACCGCGGCGCCGACTGGGGCCCGATGCTGACCGCCGCCGGCTTCACGGTCGAAGGCGAACGCACCATCGCCGTGAACATCGAAGGCTCGCGTAGCGAGGCGATCGGCCTCTACGCCCTCGGCGTCCTGCAGCGCATCCGCAGCGTCATCGCCGAAAGGATCTCCCCCGAGGACCTCACCGCGCTAGACCAGCTCCTCGACACCAGCGGCCCGCACAGCATCCTGCGCCGCGACGACCTGACGGTACGCACCGAGCGCACCGTCTGGGCAGCCCGCCGCACCGCCCCGCAACAAGGCTGAGAGCGGTAGACCACCGAGCAACCCCACCCACTACCCGCTCACCCACGTGCAGCCGTGACGCGCCACCAACCAGCAGGCACAACCTGTTGCGCGCCATCGAAGAGGTCACCTGGGCCAACGGCCGCCCCCCGAAGGTGCCTTTCCGTAGATGTTCAGCGCACGTCCACGTAGTCGGTGGGCTTGTTGGAGGCGAGGTAGGCGGAGCTTCCTTTGTAGGCGGCCATCCAGGTGCCGTCCTGGGAAGCCTTGAACGTCTTGCTGAACCACCCGCTGCTTGCGGTCTTCACCACGGCCACCTGCGTCCAGATGCTGGAGCCCTTCGGCTGGAAGTACAGGTAAACGGACGCGCCCGGCCCCGGCAGCTTCTTGTCCAAGTACCGGAACAGCTGCCCCTTGACCGTGATGGTCTTCCCCTTCGCCACCGGCTCCGGAGAAGCGTTGAAACTGGCGATGGACGTCCCGTACCGCACGTCGACATAAACCGGATTGCTGGTGAGCGCCATGTAGGCGGAGTTGCCCGCGTACCGGACCCGCCAGTACCCGTCCTGCTTGGCCGCGCCGGAGTTCAAACTGAAAAGTCCATTGGAAGTCGTCTTGCCGCTCCCTGCCGCGGCCCACCCGGTCTTTCCGTTCGTGGAGAACTCCGCGACAAGGGGTGCGCTCTCGATCGCCAGCGCGCCCGGAAGGGCGCCCAGCCTGCCGCTGATGGAGAGCGGCTGACCGTAACGGCCGGGGTTCGGCGTCAGTTTCAGGCCGGTGATGACGGTGGGACGCCGGACGTCCAGCGTGCCCGCCGCGGCCCGGGCGTCCTCAAGGAAGGGGTCGCCGCTCGCGACGACCGCGAGCGGCCCCGGCCTGTCGGCTGCGAACTGGGAGGTGAACGTCCCGTCCGCTGCCGTCGGTCCCAGGGGGATGTTCTCCATGGTGGCGCCCGAACCGACGACCGCCGTGAGTTGCACACCCGGTGCGGGTACGAGGCCCGTCGCGCCGTGCCTCAGCAACTTCCCCTGCACCTCCACGTCGGTGCCGGTCGCCACCGGTTGCGCCGTCGTCACGCGCGCGGACAGCTCCGTCGCCTGTTTCGCGACGGTGACTCCGGTGACCTGGCCGGTAGCGCAGTTGGGCCCGTCCGCCGTGTAAGAAGCGGTCACCGGGAACTGGCCTTGCGAAGTGAACGTGAAGGATCCGTCCGGGCCGGCCTGCGTGGTGGAGGTACCGCCGCCGTAGATCTTGGCGTTGGGCACCGGTTCGGGCGTGGCCTCGCGCGACTTCTGCGCCATGAGGCGACCGTGGACGGTGACGTCCGAGTGGTCCGCGTCGATGACCGAGGGTTGGGTGACGAGGTCGGTGATGCTGGTCTCGTAGCAGTCGTTGAACTTGGCCAACGTGCTCGCGGTCGCCCCGTCCGCCGTCTTGACCTGTGCGTTCACGTAGTTGGCGCGCGGATGCCGCACGATGTCGGTGCGGTATTCGGCCTGCCAGGTGCCGTCCTGGTCCGTCCCGGCGACCCGCGTGAACCGGACCGTGTCGTAGGTCGCGCTCGCGGTGTTCGGATAGTGCAGGCTCGCCGTGACATCGGTGACGCCGCTGGCCGACTTCGCGGTGAGGGTGAGCACGACGACCCGGTCAGGGGCGAGGCGATCGAGGGACGCGGTCAGCTTGATGTCCGTCGCGTCCGCGCGGGCGGCGGCCGGGACGAACGCGGTCGACGCCACCAGCACGGCGGCGACCAGGAAGGACGACTTTCGGCGCACGGAAGGTACCTCTCACCTGAGCGATCAAGAAATGACCGGCGAGGAGGAGACGCCCAAGATCCTCTACCGGTTGCCCGGCACGCCATCTACACCGACGTCACCGCCGAAGCTGTTGCTCCGCGCTCGCTGCCAAGACCCCGGCCGCCGTCATTGCTGACGAGACGAAGAGCCGCAGGTCAGACCCATACCTGCTGGATTTCGCCGATTGCTGCCGGGGCCTTGGCCGCGTCAGTGACTTGTGGTGTTCTCGTGGACGCGCGGGGCCGGGCTCGTCGAGCGTGACGATTCGGTGCTCTTGATCAGCCACAGGCCGGTGAGCAGGGCTGTGGCCAAGGTGACGATGCCGGCCACGACGAAGGCGCTGTTGAGCCCGTCCTCGAAGGAGGCGCCACCGGACTGCCGGGTGCGGACGACGGCTCCGAGCACGGCCACGCCGAGGACCGCGCCGATCTGCCGGGTGGTGCTGCTGACGCCCGACGCCAGGCCGCCCTCCTGCGGGCTGACCGACTGGATGGCGGCGCCGGTCAGCGGGGACATCGTCAGGGCGAAACCGATCCCGACGACGGCCAGCCGCCACCACACGTTGGTGTAGCCGGTGTCGGCGTGCACGAAGCCCAGGGCCAGCAGTCCCAGCCCGGCCAGCGTCAGGCCGATGGTGACCACGATCCGGAAGCCGTACCGGGCGGCCAGCCGGCCCGCGAACGGGCTGACGACGACCATCGCGAGCGTGGCGGGCAGGGTCTGCACCCCGGCTCGCAGGATCGAGCTGCCCTGGACGTAGACGAAGAACTGGGAGAAGAAGAACGACGAGCCCATGAGCGCGAAACCGACCACGATCATCGCCGTGTTGGAGACCGTGAACAGCCGTTGCCTGAAGAGCCGCAATGGCAGCATCGGTGCCGGAACCCGTCCTTCGACGACCACGAAGACGGCGAGGATCACGACCGCGGCGGCGAAGCTGCTCAGGATCAGCGGCGAGGTCCAGCCACGGGAGCCGCCCTCGATCAGCCCGTAGGTGAGCGTCCCCACGCCCAGGACGGACAGGACCGTTCCCGGGACGTCGATCGCCGGCGCGTTCGGGTTGCGGGATTCGTCCAGCGTGCGCAGGCCGGCGACCAGCAGGACCGCGCCGACGGGCACGTTGACGAGGAAGATCGCGGGCCAGCCGAAGGCCTCGACCAGAACGCCGCCGGCCAGTGGTCCGGCGGCCAGTCCGATTCCGCTGAACCCGGCCCACAGCCCGATCGCCCTGACCCGCTCCTGCGGGACCGGATACGCGGCGGCGAGCAGGGCCAGCGAGGCGGGGCTCAGCGCCGCGGCCCCGATGCCCTGCAGCACCCGCCCGGTGATCAGCCAGCCGATCGAGGGCGCGGCGGAGCACACGACGGACGCGGCGGTGAACACCACGACGCCGGCCAGGAACATCCTCTTGCGGCCGAAGCGGTCGGCGAAGACGCCGCCGGACAGCAGCAGCATGGCGACCAGCAGCACATACGCGTCGACGATCCACTGCAGCCCGGTCAACTGGGTGTGCAGCCGCTCCTGCATGTCGGGCAGCGCCGCGCCGACGATCGTGTTGTCGAGCAGCACCATGAACTGCCCCAGGCAGGTCACCGTGAGCAACGCCGTCCGGTTCGGCACGGCCACCGGCGGTGCAGACGCCATCGTTCCTCCTAAAGCAGTTGGCTACTGCTTTAGGAACCTAGACCATGGAACCCGTAAACGCAACTGCGAGCTGCGCTAAGGTGGGGGCATGGAGGAGCGAGGACCGGCCCGGCGGCCCGGCGGACGCAGCGCCCGCGTCCGGGCGGCGGTGCACCAGGCCGTCACGGACCTGGTCGGCGAGCGCGGCTACGGCGAATTCACGGTCGGTGACGTCGCGGCCCGCGCGGGCGTGGCCGATACCAGCATCTACCGCAGGTGGGGCACCCTGGAGGCCCTGCTCACCGACGTGGTGCTCACGCGCCTGAACGCGCAGTCGCCGATGCCCGACACCGGGAGCCTGGCCGGTGACCTGCACGCCTACGCGGCCCAGGTGGCGCGCGAGATCACCGGACCCGACGGCCTGGCGGTGCTGCGCCTGACCGTCGCCCTGTCGAACAAGGGCGAGCGGGGCCTGCGGGCGCGTGACGACTTTCTCGCCGAACGCACCAGGTTCGTGCAGGTCATGCTCGACCGCGCCGCCGAACGCGGCGAGCATCCACCGGACGTGCTGGGCGTGCTCGACCACATCATGGCCCCGATGTACATCCGCGTCCTGTTCGGTGCGGGCCCGCTCACCCCGGACTACATCGCCGGGCTGGTCGACCGGTTGCTGGGGCAGGCCTGACCGTCGCAGGGAACAGGCCGCGGCGAGGCGGCCGCCGCTTGACGATCTTCCGTCGCAGGAGGAGCGTGGTGCGGTGATCAGGGCCCTGCGGGCGGCGGACGCTGAAGAACTCCCTTACCGGATGGCGCGCGGCATGCTGTGGACCGCGCTGATCCTGCTGTTCGCCATGCGGGCCATACATGGGCTGGAACTCGACCAGTCGAGGGCGGCGTTGGTGCTGGCCGCGGCCTCCTATCCGCCGCTGGTCGCGATCTTGCTGCGGCGCTGGAGGGCGCGGCGGCGCGTCCGGTACGGCCTGCTGGGCGCGGTGACGGTGCTGGCCCTGCTGCCGTTCGCCGTGGTCGGGACGGACTGGGCCTGGTTGCCGTGGACGGTCGCCGCGGCGGTGCTGTGCGTGCTCCCCCAGCGGGTCGCGTGGCCGCTGTTCGCCCTGATCGTCGCAGCCGCCTTCGGCGGCAAGGCGCTCAGCGGGGCGCCCTTCCCCGACTGCCTCTGGCAGGCGACGGCCACCGCGACCGACGGGCTGATCGTCTTCAGCCTGTACGCGCTCGCCGAGATGGTCCACGACCTGCACGAGGCCCGCGGCGAACAGGCCCGGCTGGCGCTGGTCCGGGAGCGGCTGCGGCTGGACGGCGAGCTGCGCGGCGACCTCGACCGGGAGCTGGCGGCCATCGCCGGCCGACTGCGCGGCGCGGTCGGTGCGGCGCCCCGCGCCGCGCTCGCCGAGATCGCGGAGGCGACCGCGGCCGCGCGGCGCGCGCTGGCGGGCATGCGGGCCACGGCGAGCCGGTACCGCGCCCGCGAGGAGCCGGCCGCGGTGCCCATGATCGGCTCTCCCCGGCCGGCCCTCGGCGTCCTGCTGGCGGTGATCGTCCTGCAGATGACGAAGAACCTGGTGTACATGGTGAGCGAACCAGGCGGCGATGCGCGCTGGCTGGTCGCGGCGGTCCCGGTGCTGGCCTGCGTGGTGCCGCTGCTGATGCGGCGGACCCCGGCCCGGTGGGCGGCGGCCTGGGCGCTGCTCGTCCCGCCGGTGTGGGCGCTCTCCTTCTCCGCACCGTCGGTGGCCTATCTGACGTACCTCTGGGGTTTCGTCATGGGCGCGGCGCTGGTGACGTTCCGGCCGCCGCGCTCGTGGGCGGTCGCCGCGGGCCTCCTGGTGATGCGCGTCGTGTTGTTCCATGTCCCCCCACCCGTCCCGTCCTTGGTCGAACAGGTGGGCGACCTCGTCTCGGACGTCATCCTGGCGTGGCTGTTCGCCAGCCTGGTCCGGCTCGCCGACCTCGTCGTGGTGCTGGAGCGGGCGCGGCACGAGGTGGCGGGCGCCGTCTCCGCCGCCGAGCGCCTGCGCGTCGCGCGCGACCTGCACGACGTGCTCGGCTTCACCCTGTCGGCGGTCGCGCTGCGGGGCGAGCTGGCCGCACGGCTGCTGGAACGCGACCCGGACCGGGCCGGCGCCGAGCTGACCGCGCTCGTCGACATGGTGGAACGGTCCCGCACCGAACTCGGCTCGATCACCGGCGGACGGGTCCGGCTGCGGCTGGACCGGGAACTGGACGCTGCGGTGGACGTCCTGACCGCCGCGGGAATCGCCGCGCGGGCGCAGGGGGACGCCGGGCCGCTCGCGGAGGCCGTCGACACCGCGCTCGCGGCGGTGCTGCGCGAGTGCGTGACGAACGTGCTGCGCCACAGCAAGGCGCGCACCTGCACCATCACGATCACCCGCACCGGCGGCACGGTGCGGCTGCGGGTCGCCAACGACGGCGCCGGGCCCGCGCGCGGCGTGCCGGGCTCCGGACTGGCCGGCCTGGCCGAGCGGACCGGCGGCCGGTTGCGGGCCGGGCTGCGGCCGGGCGGACGGTTCGAGGTGACGGCCGAGTTCGCCGCGGGGACGCCCGAGCCGGCGGAGCAGCCCGAGCCGGCGGAGCAGCCCGAGCCGCGAGCGGCGCGCTCAGAGCCAGCCCGCCTCCCGGGCGATGCGGACGGCGTCGATGCGGTTGCGGGCGTTTAGCTTGGCGACCGCCGAGGTCAGGTAGTTCCGGACCGTTCCATAGGTGAGGAACAACCGCTCGGCGACCTCCAGGGGTTCCGCGCCGGTCGCGACGAGTTCCAGCACCTCGGTCTCGCGGCGGGTCAGCGGGTTCGGCGGCGACTGGAGCGCCGCGACCGCCAGCTCCGGGTCCACCGCCTGACCGCCCGCCGCCACCGTGCGGATGGCCGCGACCAGCTCGGCGGGCCGCAGGTCCTTCGGCACGAACCCGGCGACCCCGGCGGCCAGCGCCCGCCGCAGCTGGCCCGGCCGGCTCAGCGCGGTGAGGATCAGCACCCGGCACTCCGGCAGCCGGCCGCGCAACTCGGCGGCCGCCGCGACACCGTCCATCCCGGGCAGGTCGATGTCGAGCACCGCCACGTCCGGCCGGTGCCGCTCCGCCGCGGGCACGATCTCCGCGCCCGACGCCACCTGGGCCACCACCTCGACGCCGTCCTCCAGCGCGAGCAGCTCGACCAGCGCCTCGCGGAGCAGGTGCATGTCCTCGGCGATCAGAATCCGGATCATCGCAACCCCCCGGTGCCCATGATCGCCGATGACCGTGCCGTTCGCAGCGCGGTCGCCGTGCGAAATGCACACCGCCCCGGTGACGTCCGGCACTGTGCCGGGCCCGCCCCCTCGCCGGAGGATCGTCCCGGACGCCGCGGACCGCTCCCGAGCGGCGTCCTCCCACCATCGACCCCAACCCTCGGAAGGGAGGACTTCGTGCGGGATCGTTCCTTGTCCGCGGCGCTGCTCGCGCTCTCACTGGGCTACTTCGCCCTGGGCACCGCCTCGCTGGCGGTCGTCGGCCTGAGCAACCCGATCGGCCGGGACCTGCAGGTCCGGCCGGCCACGGTCGGCACTCTGGTCACCGTCTTCGCCCTGGTCTTCGCCCTGGCGGCGCCCGCCGCGACGATCGTGCTCGGGCGGATGTGCCGCAAGCGCGCGCTGCTGCTCGGCCTCGGCCTGCTGGTCGCCGGCGGGGTCGCCGCGGCCGCCGCGCCCGACTACCCGACGCTCTGCGCGGCGCGCGTGCTGGCGGGGCTCGGCGCCGCGGTGTTCGGCCCCGCCGCGTCCGCCGCGGGGTCGGCGATCGTGCCCGCCGAGCGGCGGGCCCGCGCTCTGGCCACGGTCTTCGCCGGGATGACCGCCGCCTCCGTGCTCGGCGTCCCGCTGGCCTCGTCTGCGGGGGACGCGCTCGGCTGGCGCGGCACGATGCTGAGCGTCGCGGCGCTCACCGCCGTCGCGTTCGTCCTGGTGGCGGGCTTCCTTCCCGCGGTGGAGCCGGAGCCGGCCCCCACCGTCCGGGCGTTCGGCGAGACGCTGCGCGCCCGCGGCGCGCTGCCGATGGTCGGCACCACGTTCATGGTCATGACCGCGCAGTTCACCGTGTACGGCGTCGCCGGGGCCTACCTCGCCGACCGGTTCGGGGCCGCGCAGGGCACCGTCGCGCTGGTGCTGTTCGGCTTCGGCGCGCTCGGGACGCTCGGCAACGTCCTCGGCTCCCGCCTGTACGCGAGGCTCGGGGGTTCGGGGACCGTCGGCGTCGCTCTCGGCTGCTTCGCGGCCGGCTTCGCCGCGCTGACCGGGATCCCGGGCTCGCTGCCGCTCGCCCTGCCGCCGCTGGCGGCGTGGGCGTTCGCGAGCGGGCTGTTCATGGCCCCGCAGCAGGCCCGGCTGGTCGAACTGCTCCCCGAGCGGCGCGGCATCCTGCTCGCGCTGAACGCCTCGGGCCTCTACCTGGGCATGAGCCTCGGCAGCCTCGCCGGCAGCGCCCTCCTGCCCGGTCTCGGCGCGCGTCCGCTCTCCGCCCTCGCGCTGCTCCCGCTCGCCCTGGCGGCGGCCGCCCACCTGGCGTCCGCACGCCGTACCCCGCACGTCCGGGCCGTCTCCGAGAGCCCGGTTCCCGTCCACCACTGAAAGGCCAGCCACATGTCCCAGTTCATTCGCGACTACATCGAGACCGTCTGGAACCAGGGCCGCACCGAGGAGTCCGAGCGCTTCCTCGCCGACGACCTCGTCCAGCACAACCCCCACCTGCCGAACGGGCGCAAGCCGCTCGCCGACTTCATCGACGGCCTGCGCGGGCAGCTGCCCGACCTGCGTTTCGACGTCCGCCGGACGGCCGCCGAGGGCGACCTCGTGTTCGTGCACAGCCTCTTCACCGCCGAGCCCGGCGCGCGCGGCACCGCCGTGATCGACGTGTTCCGCATCGCGGACGGGCTGATCGCCGAGCACTGGGACGTGCGCGAGGACGTCCCCGAGGCCACCGCCAGCGGCAACCCCGTCGCCTGACCCGCCAGGAGCACACCATGACGGACCCTCTGGAAAGACCCCTCGAAGGCAAGGCCGCCATCGTCACCGGCGCCGCCACCGGCCTCGGCGCGCGGATCTCGGTCGGCCTGGCGTCCCGCGGCGCCTCGGTCATCGTCAACCACCTCCCCGAGCAGGCCGCCGCGGCGGCCGAGGTCGTCGCGCAGGCGGCGCAGGAGGGCGGAAAGGCCGTCGCGATCCCGGCCGACATCGGCGACACCGAGCAGCTCGGCTCCCTTTTCAGGGCCGCGGCCGACCAGTTCGGCGGCACGGACATCCTGGTCAACAACGCCGTCCGCCCGATCCTGAAGCCGATGGACGAGGCCACCGAGGAGGAGTTCGACGCGTCCTTCCGGGTGAACGCCCGCGCGCCGTTCTTCGCGATGCAGCTCGCGGCGCGCCACATGCGCGACGGCGGGCGCGTCATCAACATCTCCTCGCATACGACCGGCCTGTTCTTCCCCCGCTACGGCCTGTACGACGGCGCGAAGGGAGCGCTGGAGCAGTTCTCGCGCGTCTTCTCCAAAGAGATCGGTCACCGCGGCATCACCGTGAACGTCGTGTCGCCCGGACCGACCGACACTCCCGAGTTCCGCAGCCGCCCGCCCGAATTCATCGCGAGCCTGGAGCGGATGACCGCCTTCGGGCGTATCGGCCGTCCGGACGAGATCGTGAGCGTCGTCGCCTTCCTCGCCTCACCCGAGGCCGGCTGGGTGACCGGCCAGAACATCCGCGTCAACGGTGGAGTCGTCTGACCACCACAGCACGCGGCAGCCATGGCGTCCCGGAGCATTCCGGGGCGCCATGGCGCACTTGCCGAGACCGCACCGACGGGGTCCGGTTGACATCGTTCACAGTCAGCATGCTACGTTCCTTGTATCATTCACTCTCTGAACGATTAGAAACGAGAACGATGATCGATCAACGCACCGTGCAGCTCGTCTTCGCCGACCTGCAGGACAGCATCGTGGCCCTGAGCAGGACCAACGCCCCGGAAACCATCAGGCGCTCGGCCGGGGTGCTCGGCGGGATCGCGCAGACGCTGGACATCCCCTTCACCGTGTCGGTCGCACCCCGGCCCGGCGGGCCCGGCGTGATCGCCGAACTTCCCGAAACGCCCCCCTTCGTGCGCAGCGGACCGTGCTGCTGGGACGACCCGGCATGGCGCGAAGCGATCGACGCCGAGGCCCGCAAAACGCTGGCCATATGCGGCGTGACCTCGGAGATCGTGGTCCTCCACACCGCGCTCGACGCCCTGGCCGACGGCTATGACGTCATCGTCCTGGTCGACGCGAGCGGCGGCCTGTCGGAGCGGACGGAGAACGCGGCACTCCGCCAGATCGAGGCGGCGGGCGGCACCGTGACATCGGTGGCGAGCTTCGTCACGAGCATGGTGCGCGACTTCAGCAACCCCACCGGTCGCAACGTCATCACGACACTGCACGACCTGATTGGCTAGCGATCACAATCGCGGCTCTAAGGCCTCGGAAAGGGATCCCATGAAACTCGCACCCGGTCTGCATCGCCTGGGCACCGATCTCGTGGCGAGTTACCTCGTCGACACCCCCGATGGCATCACCCTCATCGACGCGGGACTGCCCGGCCACTGGCGAGACCTGCAACGCGAACTCCGGTCCCTGGACAAAACCGTCGACGACATTCGCGGACTCGTGCTGACCCATGGCGACTCCGACCACATCGGCTTCGCCGAACGCCTGCGAAGCCGGCACGGCGTGCCGGTGTTCGTGCACGCAGCCGACGCGGCCCGCACCCGCACCGGAGAAAAGCCCAAGACCGCGATGGGCCCCATGCGCCTCGGCCCGACGCTCGGGTTCTTCGGCTACTCCCTCCGCAAGAACGGCCTGCGCACCCGCTACGTCACCGAAGTCACCGAAATCGGCGACGGCGACGTCCTCGACCTGCCCGGCAGCCCGGCCATCGTGGGCATGCCAGGGCACTCGCCCGGAAGCGTGGCGGTACACGTCCCCCTCGCCGACGCCGTCTTCGTCGGGGACGCACTGACCACACGACACGTCCTCACCGGACGCAAAGGCCCCCAGCCGGCGCCCTTCACCGACGACCCGGCCGAAGCACTCTCCTCCCTCGACCGGATCGCCGACCTGCCGGCGTCCTGGGTGCTCCCCGGCCACGGCGCCCCCTGGCGCACCTCGCCGGCCCAAGTGGGAGAAGCGGTGCGGTCGGCATCAGCCGATGCTCACCCATGAACCGGACGCCCACTCGTTGATCACCGCTTCCCGACAGGACGGTGATCCGAGCGTCGCGCTGCTCACCTTCATGTCGACCTTGCCGAGCAGGCTCAGCTTCGCCGCACCGTGGCGCAGGTCGTGGAACCTGAGCCGCAAGGCGGATCCGTCTTCGCGGGTGGACACTCGTCCTGGGGCCACCCCAGGCTTCCGGGCCTGCCGCATTTCGTGGCGATGATGGTCGGCACGGTCGCGGATCTGTTGAATGTCCGGGCCGTTTGCGTGAACGGCCGGGAGGTCTAGCGGCACGCGATTAATCCCGTGGCGAACCCCATCTCCGGTGTCCCCGAAAGGGGGGACTCGTCACCTCGGCGACGCCTGCCGCACACTCAGTGGATCTTCATATCCCCGCAGGAGTGCCCGTGAAATTCAAGAAGACCAAGATCGCCGCCGCCTCCGTCGCCGCCGGCGTCCTCGCGCTGTCGGTCGCCACGCCCGCGCTCGCCTACGACCAGAAGGTCAGCACCGATGACGGCGACCCGGGCGGCCGGGTCGAATGGACCGCGTACGGCGACGTCGTCAAGGTCTGCGACATCGAGGCGGACGGCTGGGCCGCCAAGGTGTTCGTCGGCTACTTCGTCTCCGGCTTCCCGCCCGTTCACGACTCCTACAGCCTTCAGGCCGGCGGAAACGGCACCTGCAAGACCGCGCGCGCCTCGGACGGCGGCTCGCACGACCTGCCGGAGGGCAAGCAACTCAGCATCACCGTCTGCCTGGCCGACTCCAGCCACCCGCAGGGGACCTACTGCGACTGGATCGAGCCCTACAACAACAACTGACGCGGACATCCGGGGAACCGGCGGCCGATCGTGCCGCCGGTTTCCTGCTGTCCCGCCTCAGCCGAGCGCGCCGTCGCCAACGGCATCGGGGGCTTCTACGGCAGCTGACCTCAGCCCCACCTCTCGCCGCCTGACAGGGCGGACCGCGACCGTCGCGGTCCGCCCTGTTCGCGTGCCCGGACGGCGCCTGGCGGCAGCACGGCGGGCGGACCCCGGAAGTCCCCACTTCGGGGGACATGTGCCCTCAGATTAGGGGACATGTCCGCGGGCGCCCGTCGCAGGATGATGGCTGCAGCCAGGCCGGCCGGCTCCCACGAATTCAGCTCCCGCTCCTTTGGCCGGCATGGCTGAAAGCACTTTCACGAGCATTCATCGCTGCAAGCCTTGTTGAGGGGAAGACTGTGGCGTGGAGTCAGCTGTTGCTGGTCGCCGTCGGGATTGTGGCGGGCATTGGATGTACGGTCGTGAGCATCGCTTCGCTGGTCTCCTATCCGGTTCTGCTCGCATTGGGGCTGCCGCCGATCATCGCCGATTCGACCAATACGGTCTCGCTCGTGTTCACCGGTGTGGGTTCGGCGATGGGCTCGAAGGTCGAGTTGAACGGTCAGTGGCGCCGCGTCGTCCAGCTGAGCCTGATCAACGCCGTGGGCGGATGCGTCGGCGCGTCGGCGCTCCTCGTGACCTCTCCCGAGGTGTTCAACTACGCGATCCCCGTGTTCGTCTGCGCGGCGTCGATCCTGCTGCTCATGCAGCCGAGGCTCCGCGAGAGGCGAAGGCCGGACCGCCGTGGTCCGGGTCCGCCCGCGCTGTTCGCCGGCATCTTCGGGGTGTCCGTCTACACCGGCTACTTCGGAGCCGCGGGCGGCATCATCGCCGTCGCGATCCTGGGCGCCATGATCAATGAACCGATGGTCAAGCTGAACGCCCTCAAGAACGTGACCAATGTCTTCGCCAACGGCATGGCATCGGTGATCTTCATCATGTTCGGTTCGGTCCACTTCGCGGCCGCCATTCCACTCGCCGCCGGGTTCTTCGTCGGCGGCCGGATCGGCCCGCGGCTGGCCCGCGGTATGTCCGAGGGCCTTCTCCGGAGCATGGCCGGCACCATCGGCCTGCTCTTCTCGGTGAAACTCGGCTCCGATTTCTACATGTGAACGGGGGTGGCGAATGCTCGGGAGAACGGCCGACGCGGTCCAGGTGCTGACCGATCGGGTCCGCGCGCGCGGCGACGCTCCGGCGGTGACCGTCGTGTCCCCGGACGGCGACCGCTCACGGTCGTACGCGGAGCTGGACGCGCACGCCCGCAGCGTCGCGCGCTGGCTCGGCCGGCGCGGCGCGGCCGGCGACCGGGTGCTGCTCCTCTACTCGGCCGGGCTGGAGTTCGCGGCCGGCCTGCTCGGATGCCTGTACGCGGGCATGGTGGCGGTTCCGGCGCCGCTTCCCGGCCATCGCGGCCAGGTGCGGCGCACCGGCGGCATCGCCGAGGACGCCGGCGTCTCGTTCGTCCTGACGGACGCGCGCTCTCTCCCGGAGGTCACGAGCTGGACGGAACGTGACCTGCCCGGCGTCCGGACGCTGGCGATCGACCTGGTGGACGCCGGCGACTGGGAGCCGGTACGGGCGGACGGGTCGACCCTCGCCGTCCTCCAGTACACCTCCGGCTCGACCGCGGCGCCCAAGGGCGTGATGATCAGCCACGGGAACCTGCTGCACAATGCCGGCGAGCTGGCTCGGGCGTTCCGGCTCGACGGCGACACACGGTTCGGCGGCTGGATTCCGCTCTACCACGACATGGGGCTGTTCGCCCATCTGGTCTTCCCGCTGCTGTACGGCGGTTCCACCGTGCTCATGGGCCAGGTCGCCTTTCTCAAGCGGCCGCACCTGTGGCTGGAGATGATCTCCCGGTTCGGCCTGACCTTCTCGGCGGCGCCGAACTTCGCCTTCGAGCTGTGCACCCGGCGGGTGACCGACGACCAGCTCGCCGGGATCGACCTCTCCGGCTGGCGCATCGCCGTCAACGGGTCGGAGCCGGTGCGGGCCTCCGTGCTGGC
The DNA here is from genome assembly GCF_041951385.1 of Actinomadura sp. NTSP31. Classification (NCBI taxonomy): domain Bacteria; kingdom Bacillati; phylum Actinomycetota; class Actinomycetes; order Streptosporangiales; family Thermomonosporaceae; genus Actinomadura; species Actinomadura sp. NTSP31. Next base: position 48,871 of record NZ_JBGNUT010000018.1, read on the forward strand.
GGCGTTCGCGGAACGGTTCGCGCGGGCGGGACTGCGGCCGGAGACGCTGACACCGGCGTACGGGATGGCCGAGGCCACGGTCTTCGTGTCCGGTGCCCCCGAGCGGGCCCCCCTGGTCCGGCGCGCCGACCCGGCCGCGCTGGAGCGGTTCGAGCTCCGCGAGGCGAGCGGCGACGGCGACGGCGACCGTGACGGCGGCGGCGCCCGTGAACTCGTCAGTTGCGGTCGGGTCGCCGCCGGCCTGGAGGTGCTCGTCGTACACCCCGAAACCGGCGAGGCCCTGCCGGAGGGGAGGATCGGTGAGATCTGGCTGCGGGGCGGCAGCGTCACCTCCGGCTACTGGCGCGACGCGGCGGCCTCGGCCGAGATCTTCGCCGAGCCGGGATTCCTGCGGACCGGCGACCTCGGCGCGCTCGTCGACGGGGAGCTCTACGTGACCGGGCGGATCAAGGAGACGCTCGTGATCCGGGGCCGCAACCTCTACCCGCAGGACATCGAGCACGAGGTGCGCCGCCACCATGCGGAGCTGAGCTCGAGCGTCGGCGCGGCCTTCACCGTGCCGGGGGAGGGCAGCGACGAACTCGTCGTGACGCACGAGGTCCGCGGTCGCCGGGTGGACGTCGGCGAGCTGGCGGGCGCCGTCCGGGAGACCGTGGTGCGGGAGTTCGGCGTGTCGCCGGCCCGCGTGCTGCTGCTCCGGCCGGGAACCGTGCGCCGGACGACCAGCGGGAAGATCGAACGGGCGACGATGCGGGCGTTGTTCCTGGCCGGCCGGCTGAGCGACGCGCGCGGTGACGACCAGGCGCCGCCGCGATGACGGCGGTCGACCGGCTCGAGGCGTCGTTGCGGGACCTGGAGTCGCCGGGGCGCCCCTTCGCGGCCGAGGCACTCGCATCCCTCGACGCAGCCGAGGCGTTCCCGGAGCGGGCATGCCGCGCCCTGGACGGCCTCGGGCTCCACCACCACTACGTGCCCGCCGGGTACGGCGGCAGGCTCACCGACCTCGCCGAGCTGATGTCGCTGGTCCGCGTGGTCGCCCGCCGGGACCTGACCGTCGCCGTGGCGCACGCGAAGACGTTCCTGGGCGTGGCCTCGGTCTGGGTCGCGGGCTCGGACGAGCAGTGCGCGCGCGTCGCCGGCCGGGTGCTGGCCGGCGCGCCGGTGGCCTGGGCGCTGACGGAACCCGCGCACGGCAGCGACCTCCTCGCGGGCGAGGTGACCGCGACCGGGCAGGGCGATTCCTGGCGGCTCGACGGAACCAAATGGCCCATCAACAACGCGACCCGCGGTGAGCTCGCCTGCGTGCTCGCGCGAACGAGTCCCGCGGGCGGCCCGCGAGGCTTCGACGTGTTCCTGGTGGACAAGCGAGACCTCGCGCCGGGATCGGTCCGTCACCTGCCCAAGGCGAAGACGCACGGCATTCGCGGCGCCGACATCAGCGGCATCGCCTTCGACGGGGCCGTGGTGCCTTCGGCGGCCCGGGTGGGCCGTCACGGCGCCGGGTTGGAGACCACGCTGAAGGCGCTGCAGCTCACCCGGACGGTCTGCGTGGGTCTCTCGCTCGGCGCCGGCGACCACGCTTCGCGGCTCGTCCTGGCCTTCCTGCGCGAACGCCGGGTGTTCGGCCGCGTCCTGGGTGATCTGCCGCGGATCCGGCGGCTGCTCGGGGAGGCGCTGACCGGCCTGCGCCTGGCCGAGGTCACGGCGCTCGCGTGCGCACGGGGCGCGCACGCGCTGACCTCCGAGCTCAGCGTCGGATCGGCGATCGCGAAGGCGCTCGTGCCGTCGCTGGTGCAGCGGTCGATCGAGCGGCTCGCCGAGTTGCTGGGCGCGCGGGCGCTACTGACGGGGACCTACGCCTGCGGCATGTTCGCCAAGCTGGAGCGGGACCACCGGATCGTGGGCCTCTTCGACGGCAGCACGGCGGTCAACCGCCATTCGCTGATCACGCAGTTCCCCCGGCTGGCCCGGGGGCTCGGCGCGGGGGAGACCGCCGGGCTCGACGTCGCGCTGACCCGGTCCGCTCCCGTCGCCGACCTCGAGCCGCGGCGCCTGAGCCTGTTCTCCGCCGACGGTTGCAGCGTCGTGCGCGGCCTGCCCGCGGCGATCGACCGCGTGGCGGTCATGGCCGCCGAGGGCGAGGCCACGCCGGCCCTTCTCGGCCTGGTCCAGGAGCTCGGCAAGATCGCGGTGGACCTGCACGAGGCGCTTGCGGCCTGCGGGCCTGCGGGTACCGGGGCCGCGCCGTCCCACTTCGCCCTCGCCGAACGCTACGAGCTGTGCTTCGCCGCCGCGGCGGCGCTCGGCATGTGGTTGCGGGACGTCCCGCCCAGGGACGAACAGTCGCTGCGGGCGTGCCTCGCCCTCGTCCTGGACCGGCTGGAACCGGCGGGCGGCGCGCGGGATCCGCGGCTGTTCGACAACGTCGCCGAAGCGGCTCTGGAGCGCGCATGACGGCCCGGGACCGCGTGCGGACGCTCACGGCGATGCTCGGCGACCCGTGGGACGAGGACAACCCGACCGGATACGCCCAGGTGCTGAACGCCGACGAGCGGGCGGAGACGCTGGCGGCGGGGGAACGGGTGCTCGACCGGTTCGCCCTCAACGCCGAGCTGGTTCCGAGCGCCGCCGGCGGCAGGTTCGAGCGGCTGGACGACCTGGTCGAGCTCATGCGCGTGGTGTTCCGGCGCGACCCGTGCCTGGCCGTCGGTTACGGCGTCTCCAGTTTCCTGGCGAGCGTCAATGTCTGGGCCGCCGGGGACGAGCGGCAGCGAGGCTGGTTCGCCGACTTCCTGCTGGACAACCGCAAGGCGGCGTGCGCCTACCACGAACTGGCCCACGGGAACGACCTCGCGGCCGCGGAGTTCGAGGCCGCGCTCACCGGCGACCGCCTGATGCTCAACGGGCGCAAGGAGGTCGTCGCCAACGTCCGGCGCGCCGAGGCCATGGTCGTGTTCGCCAGAACCGACCCCGGCGGCGGGAACCGCGGGTTCTCCCAGCTCCTGGTCGACCGGTCGGCCCTGGATCGCGGCCGGATCGTGGATCTGCCGCGATACGGCACGGTGGGCCTTCGGGGCGTCCAGCTCGGCGGCATCGAGTTCCGGGACTGCCCGCTCGGCGTCGACAGCGTGATCGGGCGGACCGGGAGCGGCGTGCGGACCGCGCTGACGTCCTTCCAGGTCACCCGCGTCGCGCTGCCGGGCATGGCGACCGCGATCCTGGACTCCGCCCTGGGCGCCGCGCTGCGGCATCTCCGGCGCCGCATGCTCTACGGCCGCACGGCCGCCGACCTCCCGTACCAGCGCCGCGTCCTGGTCGACGCGTTCGCCGACCTGCTGATGTGCGAGATCGTCACGATGGCCGGCGCCCGGGCGGTCCATGCCCTGCCCGGCTCGGCCGGCGTGTACGCCGCGGCGGTCAAGTACGGGACGACCCGGACGCTCATGGCGGCGGTGAACCAGCTCTCCGTCGCGCTGGGGTCGTACTTCTATCTCCGCGAGGGCGAGTCGGGGATCTTCCAGAAGCTGCTGCGCGACCTCCAGCCGCTCGGCGTGCTGCACGCGTCCAGTGCCGCCTGCCAGCTGACGATCCTCCCGCAGCTTCCACGGATGGCCCAGCGGTCCTGGACGTCGCCGCCCACCGTGCCGGGCGAGCTGTTCGCCTCCGGCGGCGAGCTGCCACCGCTGTCGTTCGACGCGCTGCGGATCAGCGGCTCCGGGCAGGACCCCGTCCTGCCCCTGGCCGGTCTGGATCCCGGGATACCGGAGATCCGCCGGGACGTCGAGGCGCTGACGGACGAGCTGCGGGCGCTGACGGCCGACTGCGCCGGGCTGCCGACGACCGAGCTCTCCGTGGCGGCGAGCTCGGAGACCTACGACCTGACCACGCGGTACGTCCGCCTCCTGATGCTCGCCTGCTGCCAGGGGTTCTGGCACGAGCACCGCGACGACGGAACGTTCCTCGGCGACCCGGCCTGGCTGATCGCCGTCGTCACCAGGCTCACCGCGAGTGAGCTTCCGCCCGCCGTGGAGCAGCGCCTGTTCGCCGAGTTGCTGAGGCGCGCGGACGAGGACCTGGGCCTCGGCCTCCACCCGACCGGACCGAAGGAGTAGCGATGCGGAGCTCGGTTTCGCCCGAAGGCCTGCAGGCGTGGCTCGCGGAGCGTGTCGCGACGCACGCGCGCCTGCCCGTCGAACAGATATCGCCGGAGGTGGACCTCGGCCGGTACGGGCTGGACTCGGTGGAGGCGTTCGCGGTGTGCTGCGAGATCGAGGACCACCTCGATGTCAGCCTCGACCCGGCGCTCCTGTGGGACCACCCGACGATCGACGCCCTCAGCGAATATCTGCTCGGCACGGTGCTGAGGGGGACGGGTGAGCAGTGACCGGTGGCCGGCATCGCCGGCTCAGGCCGACATCTGGGTCGCTCAGCACCTGGACCCGGAGAACCCGCAGTACAACTGCGGGGTCGCCTTCGCGGTCGACGGCGTCCTCGACGATGAGGTCCTGCGCGCCGCGGTGGACTCGGCCGTCGCCGAGACCGAGCCGGTACGGCTGCGCTTCACCGGCGGGGACGACGGACTGCGGGCGCACGGAGATCCGGACGCCGCCTTCCCCCTGCGCGTCCTTGAGATGGACGAGGACGGCGCCCGAGCCTGGATGGACCGGGACCTCGGCCGACCCGTCGACCTCACCGGCGCCGACGCCGCGCTGACGCATGTGCTGTTCGTGCTCCCGGGCCGCAGGTCCCTGTTCTACCTCCGCTACCACCACATCCTCCTGGACGCCTACGGCGCCATGCTGTACTGCCGCCGGATCGCCGAGACCTACTCGGCGATGCGGGCCGGCACGGCTCCGGCTCCGGCCGCGTTCGCCTCCGCCGCGGAACTGGCCGCGGAGGCGCGGGCCTACCAGAGTTCCGCACGAAGGGAACGAGACCGGGCCTACTGGCTCGAGAGCTTCCACGAGCCCCCGCGTCCGGTCAGCCTCGCCGGCGGGGCGGCGAGCACGGCGGCGGGCACGCTGCGGAGCACCGTCCGGCTTCCCGCCCCCCTGTGCGAGGCGCTGCGCGGGGCGGCGGACGAACTCGGCACCCGCTGGTCGGTGGTCCTGATCGCCGGCGTCGCCGCCTACCTCCACCGGATGACCTCGAGCGCACAGGTGAGCCTCGGCGTCCCCGTGCTCGCCAGGACCAGCACGCCGGCGCTGGCGACGCCGACGATGCTCGCCAACGAACTGCCGCTGCGTCTCGAGGTCGCGCGGCCCGACCGGCTCACCGATCTGGTGGAGCAGGTCTCGGGCCGCCTCACGCAGTTGATCAAGCATCAGCGCTACCGCAGCGAGGACCTCCACCGCGACCTGGGCCTTTCCCGCCGGACGGCCAAGCTCAGCGGGCCTGTCGTCAACATCATGTCGTTCGGGATGGGCCTCGCGTTCGGAGAGCACCTCGCCACCGCCGAGGTGCTGTCGACCGGCCCCGTCCAGGATCTGTCCCTCAACGCCTACGCCGAGCCCGGGGATTCCGAGATCCGGCTGGAGTTCGAAGCCGAGGCCGCCCGCTACACCGAAGCGGAACTGGAACACCACGGGACCAGGCTGGTGGGGTTCCTGACGACCCTGCTGGGCAGCCCCGGCGAGCCGATACGCGAACTCGACCTGCTCACCGCGGCGGACCGGAGCGTTCTCGCGGCCGCCGACGGCCCGGCATGCGACGTACCGGAGCTGACACTGCCGGACCTGTTCGCCGCCGCGGCGGCCCGGCACCCCGACCACGTCGCGGTGATCGCCGACGGGGCGGAGCCGACCTACGCCGAGCTGGATTCGCGCGCCAACCGGCTCGCGCGGCTGCTCATCGACCGCGGCGCGGGACCCGAGCGGATCGTCGCACTGGCCATGCCCAGATCTCTGGACCTGGTCATCGCGGTGCTCGCGGTGTGGAAGTCGGGCGCGAGCTACGTGCCGATCGATCCGGACTACCCGGCCGACCGGATCGCGTTCATGATCAGCGACGCGCGTCCCGTACTGCGGCTGACGACGGCCGAGACCGCGGCCGCGGCCTCCTACTCGGACGCCGCCGTGACGGACGCCGACCGGATCGCGCCCCTCGCCGCGGACCACCCGGCCTACGTGATCTACACCTCCGGGTCCACCGGCCGGCCGAAGGGCGTCGTCATCACCCATGCCGGGCTGATGAACTTCACCCGCACCCAGGTGGAACGGCTCAGCGTCGGCGCCGGCAGCCGGGTGCTCCAGTTCGCCTCGCCGAGCTTCGACGCCTCGGTCTGGGAGCTGGCCGTCTCGCTTCTCTCCGGCGCGACGCTGGTGCTCGCGCACGAGGTCGGCGCACCCCTGCTCGACCTGCTGCGACGGCGCGAGGTCACGCACGCGCTGCTGCCGCCGAGCCTGCTGCCGAGCCTCAGCGCGGCGGACCTGCCCAGCCTCGGAGTGCTCGTCGTCGGGGGAGAGGCGACGTCGCCGGACGCGATCAAACGCTGGTCCGCGGGCCGGCGGATGTTCAACGCCTACGGCCAGACCGAGTCGACGGTCTACATGACGCTGAGCGAGCCGCTGAGCGGTGAGGCACTCCCGTCGGTGGGCCGGCCGATCGGGAACATGCGGGTGCACGTGCTCGACGACGAACTGCGACCGGTGCCGCCGGGCGTCGTGGGCGAGCTGTACGTCGGTGGTGTCGGCCTCGGGCGCGGATACCTGGACAGGCCGGGACTGACGGCTTCGCGCTTCGTCGCGGACCCGTTCGGTGAGCGGGGCGAGCGCCTGTACCGCAGCGGGGACCTGGGGCGCTGGGACTCCGAGGGCCGGCTCTGGTACGCCGGCCGGGTCGACGACCAGGTGAAGGTGCGCGGATTCCGGGTCGAGCCCGGTGAGATCGAGTCGGTGCTGGGCCGGCACGACTCGGTGGCCCAGGTCTGCGTGATCATCCGCGAGGACCAGCCCGGAGAGCGGCGCCTGGTGGCCTACGTGGTGCCCGCGGGCGGCTTCGACCCCGCCGTGCTGCGCGCACATGCGGCCGCCGCCCTTCCGGCCTACATGGTCCCCGCGGCGTTCGTGCGCCTGGAAGAGCTGCCGCTCACGGCCAACGGAAAGGTGGAACGCTCCGCCCTGCCGGCACCGGACTTCGCCGGCTCGGTCTCCTCCCGTCCGCCGCGCAACGCCGTCGAGGAGACGCTCTGCCGCCTGTTCGCCGAGGTCGCGGGCCTGGACCGCGTCGGGATCGACGACGGCTTCTTCGAGCTCGGCGGCGACAGCATCTCCTCGATCCAGCTGGTGAGCCGGGCGCGCGGCGCCGGTCTGACGATCACACCGAGGCTGGTGTTCGAGCACCCCACGGTGGCCGGCCTGGCCGCCGTGGTCCAGGCCGCTCTGGCCGCCCGGACCGGCCGGGCCGGTGAGGGCGACGGTGCGCTGCCGGGGGACGGCGTCGGCCCGGTCCCGCCGACGCCCATCATGCGGTGGCTGGACGAGCTCGGCGGCTCGATCGAGGGCTTCACCCAGTCGATGGTGGTCGACGTCCCCGCCGGCCTCGACGAGGCCGGCCTGCTGGCCGGGTTGCAGGCGCTGCTGGATCACCACGATGTGCTGCGGATGCGCCTCGTCGGCGATGCCCTGGTGATCGGCGAGCCGGGTTCGGTCTCGGCGGCCGAGTGCCTCGGCGACGACGACCCGGATCCCCGGACGGGCCCGGTGCTGCGCGCGGCGTGGCACGAGGCCGGTCGCCTGCGGTTGACCCTGCACCACCTGGCCGTCGACGGGGTGTCGTGGCGGATCCTGCTGCCCGACCTCCAGGAGGCGTGGGCGGCGATCGCGGCCGGCCGGACCGCCGTCCTGGCCCCCGTGGGCACGTCGTTCCGCCGGTGGGCGGGGCTGCTTGCGCAGGAGGCCCCGCGGCGCACGGGCGAGCTGGACCTGTGGGCCTCGATGCTGTCACCGGACCATGCGGGCCTGGTACCGAGCCGGGGCGGCACACCGCACCGGCGCTGGGAGAGCATCCCGGTGACCGTGCCCGCCGACCTCACCGAGGCCCTGCTGACGAGGACGCCGGCACGGTTCCACGCCGGAATGAACGAGATCCTGCTGGCTGGCCTGGCGCTCGGCGTGGCCGACTGGCGCCGGCGGCGAGGCGATGACGGCGCGGCCGTGCTGGTGGACCTGGAGGGGCACGGCCGGGAAGAGTTCACGGGCGGCGTCGATCTGTCGCGCACGGCCGGCTGGTTCACCTCCCTGTTCCCGGTGCGGCTCGAGGCGCATCCCCTGGAGCCCGGCAGAACGCTCAAGGACGTCAAGGAGCGGCTGCGCACGCTGCCGGACCACGGCCTCGGGTACGGGCTGCTGCGCTATCTGAACGCCGAGACCGCGCCGCTGCTCGCCGGCCTCGCCACCCCGCAGATCGGGTTCAACTATCTCGGGCGCTTCGACGAGGAGGCCGAGCTCGCGGGCGGAATCGGCCCGGACATGCCGCTGCCGCACCTGCTCGACGTCAACGTGATCCTGCGCGGTGGCTCGGTGCTCGAGGCCGCCTGGTCGTTCGCCACCGATGCCCTGTCCGAGGAGGACATCCGGCAGCTGGCGGAGGCGTGGGTGGCGGCGTTGGGCAGGCTGGCCTCCGCCACCGACTCCGGTGGGCACTCGCCGTCGGACTTCCCGCTGGTGCGGGTGGGCCAGGCGGAGATCGACGAGTGGGATCCCGAGAACGTCCTGCCGCTGACCCCGCTGCAGGAGGGCCTGCTGTTCCACGCGTTGTTCGACGACCGGGGGACCGACGTCTACAACGTGCAGCTGGTGATGAGCGCGAACGGCATCGACCCCGGCGTGCTGCGCGCCCGGGCCGAGCGGCTGGTGGCGCGCCATGCGGGACTGCGGGCCGGTTTCCGGCAGGCCGGGGCCGGTGCGGTGCAGGTGATCTCCCGGTCGGCGGAGGTGCCATGGCGCGAGGTGGAGGTGTCGTCGCAGGAGGAGTTCCGGGAGGTCCTGGCCGCCGAGCGCGCCGAACGGTTCGACATGGCGAGGCCGCCGTTGCTGCGGTTCCTGCTGGTGCGCCTCGGCGCGGGCCCGACCCGGCTGGTGCTGACCAACCACCACATCCTCCTCGACGGCTGGTCGATGCCGCTCGTGCTGGGTGAGCTGCTGGGTGAGACGCCCGCGGATCCGGTGTCGTGTCACGACTACCTCGCGTGGCTGGCGAACCGGGACCGGGCGGCGGCCGAACAGGTGTGGCGCGAGGCCTTGGCGGGCGTCGACGAGCCGACGCTCCTGCAGCCCGGCGCCGGAGCCGCCGATCAGCAGCTCACGGTGGAACTGCCTCGGGACCTGAGCGCCGCGATCTCGGCTCTGGCTCGTGGCCGTGGTCTGACGTTGAACAGCGTTTTCCAGGGTCTGTGGGGGGTGTTGGTGGCGCGGCTCACGGGTCGCGAGGACGTGGTGTTCGGGATGACGGTGTCGGGTCGTCCGCCGGAGGTTCCGGGTGTGGAGCGGATGGTCGGGCTGCTGATCAACACGGTTCCGGTGCGGGTCCGGCTGGCGCCGGCCGAGTCGTTGTCGGGGTTGCTGGCGCGGTTGCAGGAGGAGCAGTCGAGGCTTGGCGAGGCCCATTTCCTGGGGTTGACGGACATCCAGCGGCTGACCGGTCTCGGGGAGCTGTTCGACTCGCTCTACGTCTTCGAGAACTACCCGGTCGGACTCGGCGGGGTCCTGGAGGAGATCCACGACAACCCGCATTACCCGGTCAACCTCACCGTCGTTCCGGGCGACACGCATCGCCTGCGGATGGGCTACCGGTCCGACGTCATCGACGAGGACGCCGCCCGGTCGATTCTGGGCCGGTTGGGTCGTCTGGCCGAGGTGCTGGTCGCTGATCCGGATGCGCCGGTGGGCCGGATCGGTGTGCTGGACGAGGTTGAGCGTGGGTTGCTGGCGGGGTGGAACGAGACGGGCCGGGTGGTGTCTGAGGGCTCGTTGTCGGATTTGTTTGAGGCTCAGGTGGTGCGGTCGCCGGATGCGGTGGCGGTGGAGTGCGGTGATGTGTGTTTGTCGTATGGGGAGTTGGAGGAGTGGGCGGGGCGGTTTGCTCGGTGGTTGGTGGCTCAGGGGGTTGGGCCGGAGCAGTTGGTGGCTTTGGCGTTGCCGTCGTCGGTGGAGTTGGTCGTCGCGATTTTGGGGGTGCACAAGGCAGGAGCGGCGTATTTGCCGGTGGATCTGAGTTATCCGGCTGAGCGGGTGGCGTTCATGCTCGATGATGCCGCGCCGGTGTTGACGGTCACCGATCGTGCGACGGTCGTCGAGGCGGACGCTCAGGTGCCGGTCGGGCCGGTGGTGTCGCGGCCCGAGCAGGCCGCCTATGTGATCTACACGTCGGGATCGACGGGGACGCCGAAGGGCGTGGTGGTGTCGCACACCGGTGTGGCGAGCCTGGCCTTGTCACAGGCGGAGCACCTCGGTGTCGGGGTGGGCAGCCGCGTCCTGCAGTTCGCCTCACCCAGCTTCGACGCGTCGTTCTGGGAACTGGTCATGGCGCTGCTGTCCGGTGCGACCCTCGTCCTGCCCGGGCAAGAGGACGCGCTGTCGAGTGCGGCCACCCGCCGGGTGTCGCACGCGACCCTGCCGCCGTCGGCACTGGCCGCGTTGCCGCCGGAAGCGCTCCCCGCCGATGCGGTCCTGGTGGTGGCGGGTGAGGCCTGTCCTCCTGCGCTGGTGGAGCGGTGGTCGGCGGGGCGGCGGATGGTGAACGCCTATGGGCCGACCGAGGCGACGGTGTGCGTGAGTGTGAGTGATCCGTTGTCGGCGGGCGATGGGGTGGTGCCGGTCGGCCGGCCGATCGCGAATACGCGGGTGTTCGTGCTTGATGGCGGGTTGCGGTTGGTGCCGCCGGGTGTGGTGGGTGAGTTGTATGTGGCGGGCTCGGGTTTGGCGCGGGGGTATCTGGGTCGTCCTGGGTTGACGGCGTCGCGTTTTGTGGCGAGTCCGTTCGAGGCCGGTGGGCGGCTTTACCGGACGGGTGATCTGGTGCGGTGGGGCGCTGATGGCCAGTTGGTGTTCGTGGGGCGTGCCGACGATCAGGTGAAGGTGCGCGGTTTCCGGGTCGAGCCGGGCGAGGTCGAGACCGTACTGGCCCGGCATGACGCGGTCGCCCAGGTGGCGGTCGTGGCCCGGGACGGCGGACTGGTCGCCTACGTGGTGCCCCGCACCGCCGGACTCCCCGTCGCGGAACTGCGAGACCACGCCGCGTCCGTACTGCCGAGCCACATGGTGCCGTCCCTCTTCGTCGAGCTGGACGCACTGCCGCTGACGCCGAACGGCAAGGTGGACCGAACCGCGCTGCCCGCTCCGGACCTCCGCACGGAACGTTCGGGGCGAGCCGCTCGCGACCCGCGTGAGGAGATCCTGTGCGGGCTCTTCGCCGAGGTGCTCGGCGCGGACCGGGTGGGAATCGACGACGACTTCTTCGCGCTCGGCGGTCATTCGCTGTCGGCGACCAGGCTGGTGAGCCGGATCGGCGCGACGCTGGGCCTGGAACTGCCCGTCCGGGCCGTCTTCGAGCACCCGACGGTCGCGGACCTCGCGCGGCGGCTCGACGGCACGGCGAGCACGAACCACCTACCGCCGGTGGCGGGGACCGGAACCGGGGAGCTGTCGTTCGGGCAGCGCAGGCTGTGGTTCGTCAACCAGATCGAGGGGCGCCGCGCGACCTACAACCTGCCGGTGGTGCTGCGGCTCACCGGCGGAGTGGACCGGGCCGCGCTGGGCGCCGCCCTGGCCGACCTCGCCCTGCGGCATCCGGTGCTGCGCACGGTGTTCCCCTCCGTCGACGGGCAGCCCTGGGCCAAGGTGCTGCCGGTCGCCGAGGCGGTGGAGCTGGAGCTGGTCGAGGTCTCCGCCGGCCGGGTCGACGAGACGGCCGCCGCCATCGCGGGCGAGGGTTTCGACCTGACGGCCGACCCGCCGATGCGGGCACGGCTCGTGACGGACGGGCACACCGAGATGCTCGTCCTGGTCCTGCATCACATCGCGGCGGACGGCTGGTCGATGGGTCCGCTGGGCCGGGACCTGGCCGCCGCGTACGCGGCGCGCCGCGACGGAGACCGGCCGCGGTGGGCGCCACTGCCGGTGGACTACGCCGACTTCGCGGTCTGGCAGCGCGAGCTGCTGGGCGCCGACGACGATCCCGGCAGCGTGCTGGCCCGCGAGCTGGCGTTCTGGACCGGCGAACTGGCGGGCCTGCCGGACCAGCTGGCGCTGCCCGCGGACCGGCCCCGGCCCGCGCGGGCGACGCATCGCGGTGGACGGCTGTCTTTCGAGTGGGACCGGGAACTGCTGGCCGACCTGCGCGCGCTGGCGGCGTCCACGCAGGCGACCGTGTTCATGGTGCTCCAGGCGGGACTGGCCGCGGTGCTGACCAGGCTGGGCGCCGGCACCGACATTCCCATCGGCTCGCCGACGGCGGGCAGGCCCGACGCGGCACTGGACGAGCTGGTCGGGTTCTTCACCAACACGCTGGTGTTGCGCACCGACACCTCGGGCGACCCGAGCGCGCGTGACCTGGTCGGGCGGGTGCGGGATCGGGACCTGGCCGCGTTCGCGCACCAGAACGTGCCGTTCGAGCGGGTCGTGGACGCGGTCGGCCCGGCCCGATCGCTGGCGCGGCACCCGCTGTTCCAGGTGCTGCTGAGCCATGAGAACACCACGGGACAGCCCGGTGTGCGGCTCGCCGGGCTGGCGGTCGAACCGGTCACGGTCTCGATCGACGCGGCCAAGTTCGACCTGTCGCTGAGCGTCAGCGAGAGCGCCGACGGCCTCGCCGGGATGCTCGAGTACAACGCGGACCTGTTCGACCCCGGCACCGCCGCCGCCGTCATCGAGCGCCTGCGCCGCATGCTCGCCGCGATGGTCGCCGACCCCGACGCCCGGATCTCCCGCGCGGAACTGCTCGATCCGGACGAGCGGCAGCGGCTGCTGACCGCCGCGGTCGGAGACGTTCTCCCTCGGCCCTCGGCGACTCTGCCGGATCTGCTGGCGGCGCAGGCGGTGCGGTCGCCGGATGCGGTGGCGGTGGTGTGTGAGGGCGTTGAGCTGTCCTATCGGGAGTTGGACGAGCGTGCGAATCGTCTGGCGCGGTTGTTGATCGGGCGGGGTGTGGGTCCGGAACGGGTGGTCGCGGTCGCGATTCCCCGGTCGGTGGAGTTGGTAGTGGCGCTGCACGCGGTGGTGCGGGCAGGTGCGGCCTATCTGCCGGTGGATGTGGACTATCCGGCTGAGCGGGTGGAGTTCATGCTGCGGGACGCCGAGCCGGCGTTGCTGCTGACCACGGCAGGTCAGGCAGTAGTGGGCGAGGTGGACCGGGTGCTGGTCGACCAGGTGGACACCGCAGTGTTGCCGTCTGGTCCGGTGGTTGATGGTGAGCGGACGCGGCGGCTGTTGCCGGGGCATCCGGCTTATGTGATTTATACGTCGGGTTCGACGGGTGTGCCGAAGGGTGTGGTGATCAGCCAGTCCGGGGTTGTGAACCGGTTGTTGTGGATGCAGGACACCTATGCGTTGGGGTCGGACGATCGGGTTTTGCAGAAGACGTCGGCGAGTTTCGATGTGTCGGTGTGGGAGTTTTTCTGGCCGCATATCGCGGGTGCGGGGTTGGTGGTGGCTCGGCCGGGTGGGCATCGGGATGCGTTGTATTTGGCGGGGTTGATTCGGGGGGCGTCGGTGACCACGGCGCATTTTGTGCCGTCGATGCTGGCGGCGTTTTTGACCGAGCCGTTGGCGGGTGGCTGTCTGAGTTTGCGGCGGGTGATCTGTAGCGGGGAGGCGTTGGCCGCGGGCACGGTGCGGGACTTCGCCCGGGTATTGCCGGCGGAGTTGCACAACCTTTATGGGCCGACGGAGGCGTCGATCGATGTCACGTCGTGGGTGTGCCCGAGCGAGACCGATCGGGTGGCGATTGGTCGGCCGATCGCCAATACCCGGGTGTATGTGCTGGACGGTGGGATGCGGTTGGTGCCGCCGGGTGTGGTGGGGGAGTTGTATCTGGGTGGCGCGGGCCTGGCGCGGGGTTATCTGAACCGGCCTGGGTTGTCGGCGTCGCGGTTTGTGGCCGATCCGTTCCAGGCCGGTGAGCGGCTTTATCGGACGGGTGATCTGGTGCGGTGGGACGCCGACGGCGAGCTGGTGTTTGTGGGGCGTGCCGATGATCAGGTGAAGGTTCGGGGGTTCCGGGTCGAGCCGGGTGAGATCGAGACCGTGCTCGCCGGGCATGATGGCGTCGCCCAGGCGGCGGTCGTGGTGCGGGACGGGCGGCTGGTCGCCTACGTGGTCGCGGCCAGCGCCGACCTCGACTTGGCGGGTCTGCGTGGGTTCGTGGCGGCGCGGTTGCCGGAGTACATGGTCCCGGCGGCGTTCATGGTGCTCGATGCCCTCCCGCTGACCCCGAACGGGAAGCTGGATCGGGCCGGGTTGCCGGCGCCGGAGGTGTCGGTGTCGGGGCGTGCGCCTCGTGATGCGCGCGAGGAGGTCTTCTGCGGGCTGTTCGCCGACGTGCTCGGACTTGACCGGGTCGGGATCGACGACAACTTCTTCGAGCTGGGCGGCGACAGCATCTCCTCCATCCAGCTGGTCAGCCGAGCTCGCGAGGCGGGCTTCTCGGTGACCGCCGGTCAGGTGTTCGAGCATCAGACGGTGGCGGCGCTCGCGCCCGTCGCGGACGCCGACCTCGCCCCGCTGCCTCCCGAGTTCGAGTCCGGCGACGTGCTGCCGTTGTCGCCGTTGCAGGAAGGGCTGCTGTTCCACGCGCTCTTCGAGGACGGCGCCGACGAGGTGTACCACGACCAGGCCGTGCTGGCCCTCGACGGCGTGGACCTGTCGCCGGTGCGTGCGGCAGCCGAGCGGCTGGTGGCGCGGCACGCGAACCTGCGGGCGGGCTTCTGGCCGGACGACGGCGGGTTCGTCCAGCGCGTCGCCGGCGCGGTCGAGGTGCCCTGGCGCGAGGCGGTGGTGGCGGACGAGGAGGAACTGCGGCGGGTCCTCGCCGAGGAGCGCGCCGAACCCTTCGACATGGAGAAGCCGCCGCTGCTGCGCTTCCTGGTGGTGCGGGACGCCCGCGGCGGCTGCTGGCTCGCCATGACCAACCATCACATCCTTCTGGACGGCTGGTCGATGCCGCTGGTCCTGCGCGAGCTGTTCGGCGGGCCGCGGACCGACCCGGTGCCGTACCGGCGCTACCTGTCGTGGCTGACGGGCCGCGACCGGGACGCGGCCGAGGCCCGGTGGCGGGAGGCGCTCGCCGGGATCGAGCAGCCGACCCTGCTGGCACCGCCGGGCTCCGGCTCGATGCGGCGCGACCAGCGGATCGTCGACCTCGGGGCCGAGCTGCACGCCGCCGTCTCGGACCTGGCCGCCCGCTCCGGGCTGACGTTGAACAGCGTCGTCCAGGGCCTGTGGGGGCTTCTGCTGGCCCGGCTGACCGGCCGCACCGACGTGGTGTTCGGGATGACCGTGTCGGGCCGGCCACCGGAGATCCCCGATCTCGACCGGATGATCGGGCTGTTCATCAACACCGTCCCGGTACGGGTCCGGCTGGACCGGCACGAGCCGCTGCGCACCATGCTGACCCGGCTCCAGCGGGAGCAGGCGAGCCTGGTGGACGCGCACTTCCTCGGGCTGGCCGACATCCAGCGCACCAGCGGTCCCGGTGAACTGTTCGACACGCTCTACGTCTTCGAGAACTACCCGATGGGCGGAGCGGACACGCCGCCCGGCGTACGACTGTACGACGTGCACGACGGCGCGCACTACCCGGTCACCCTCACCGCCCTGCCCGGCGAGACGCTGCGGCTCCGGCTCGGCTACCAGGCCGGGCTCCTCGACGAGCGGACCGCCGAATCGATCCTGGCGCGGCTGCTCGGCCTGATCGAGACGGCGGTGACCGAGCCCGACCTGCCGGTGGGCCGGATCGGCGTCCTGCGGCCCGCGGAGCGCGATCGGCTGCTGCTGGAGTGGAACGACACGGGGCACCCGGTGCGGGAGGAGACCGTACCGGAGCTGTTCGCCGCCCAGGTGCGGCGGGCCCCGGACGCGACCGCCGTGGTGTTCGGTGACGACGAGCTGACCTACGGCGAGCTGGACGAGCGGGCCGACCGGCTCGCCCGATGGCTGATCGCCCGCGGCGCCGGCCCGGAGCGGCTCGTCGGCGTCGCCCTGCCGCGCTCCGCCGAGCTCGTGGTCGCGATCGTGGCGGTGCTCAAGTCGGGCGCCGGGTACGTGCCGATCGATCCCGGCTATCCGGCCGAGCGGATCGCGTTCATGCTGGACGACGCGCGCCCGCTCTGCGTGATCACGCCCGACACGTTCGCGGAGCTGCCCGGCACGGACCCCGGCGAGGTCACCGCTGCCGTCCGGTGCGGCGCGCTGCTGCCGGGCCATCCCGCGTACGTGATCTACACGTCGGGGTCCACCGGCCGGCCGAAGGGCGTCACGGTCACGCACCGGGGCCTGGTGAGCCTCGCCCTGATGCTGAACGAACGGCTCGGCGTCGGGCCGGGCGGCCGCGTCCTGCAGTTCGCCTCGCCCAGCTTCGACGTGGCCGCCTCGACCGTCGCCCGCACCCTGATCGGCGGCGCCGCGCTCGTGATGGCCGAGCCCGACGACCTGGTCCCCGGGGCGGCGCTGGCCGGCCTACTGGCGGCCCGGGGCGTGACCCAGGTGACGCTGCCGCCCTCGGCCCTCGCGGTGATGCCGGACGGCGGGGTGCCGGCGGGCGTCACGCTCGTGGTGGCGGGTGAGACGTGCCCGCCGGACCTGGTCCGGCGCTGGTCGGCGGGGCGCCGGATGGTCAACGGGTACGGTCCGACGGAGGCGACGGTCTGCGTCACCCTGAGCGATCCCCTGGACGGGTCGGGCGCGCCCCCGATCGGCCGTCCGGTGTGGAACACCAGAGTTCACGTCCTCGACGACGAGCTGCGCCTCGTGCCGCCCGGCGTGGTCGGCGAGCTCTACGTGGGCGGGGCCGGTCTGGCCCGCGGGTACCTGAACCGGCCGGCGCTGACGGCTTCGCGTTTCGTCGCGGATCCCTTCGGCGCACCGGGCGAGCGTCTGTACCGCACCGGCGACCTCGTGCGCCGGGATGCCGAAGGGCAGCTGTGGTTCGTGGGCCGCGCCGACGACCAGGTGAAGCTGCGCGGATTCCGGATCGAGCCCGGAGAGGTCGAGGCGGTGCTGGCCCGCCACCCCGCGGTGAACCAGGTCGCGGTCGCGGCCCGGGACGGCCGGCTGGTGGCCTACCTCGTTCCGAAGGCCGGCGGGCTCGACGTCGCCGAGGTGCGGGACCGCGCGGCCGCGGCCCTGCCCGCCCACCTGGTGCCCGCCGTGCTCACCGTGCTGGACGCGCTGCCCTTGACCCCGAACGGGAAGGTGGACCGGGCGGCCCTTCCCGCACCGGAGATCGCGGTGTCCGGGCGCGAGCCGCGCGACGCCCGCGAGAGCACGCTGTGCGCGCTGGCCGCCGAGGTGCTGGGGCTGGACCGCGTCGGCATCGACGACCGCTTCTTCGAGCTGGGCGGCGACAGCATCTCCTCGATCCAGCTCGTCAGCCGGGCCCGGGCGGCCGGGCTGGTGATCCGTCCGCGGCAGGTCTTCGAGCTGCAGACGGTGGCCGCCCTCGCCGCGGCCGCGACCGACGCCGTCGCCGAGCCGGCCGAGGACGGGGCGGGGCCGGCCGAGCTGACGCCGATCATGCGGTGGCTGGTCGGGCGCGGCGGCATCGACGGCTTCGACCAGGCGGTGGTCGTGCCGATACCGACCGGCCTCGACGAGGCCGGTCTGCTGGCCGGACTCCAGGCGCTGCTGGATCACCATGACGTGCTGCGGATGCGCCTGGACGGCGAGGGCCTGGTGATATCCGAACCGGGGTCGGTGCGCGCGGCCGACTGCCTGGGCGGGGGCAGCCCGGACCCGCGTTCGGGCGCGATGCTCCGCGCGGAGCGAACCGGCGGGGACCGCCTGCGGCTGACCGTGCATCACCTGGCCGTCGACGGGGTCTCGTGGCGGATCCTGGTCTCCGATCTGCAGGCGGCGTGGGCGGAGATCGAGGCCGGCCGGCCCGCGCGACCGGCCCCCGTGGGCACGTCCTTCCGCCGCTGGTCACGGCTGTTGACGGCGGAGGCGCCCCGGCGGGCCGGGGAACTGGGCCTGTGGACCTCGATGCTGACCGCGCCGGGCGGGGACGCCTTCGCCGAGGCCGGGTCCGGGCCGTGGCGCGGCCCCCTGCGGTCGGTACGCGTGACGGTGCCGGCGGAGCTGACCGGTGCCCTGCTGACCACGGTGCCGGCCCTGTACCACGCCGGAGTGCAGGACGTCCTGCTCGCCGGCCTGGCGCTCGCGGTGGCGGACCGTCGCCGCCGCCGGGGCGAGGACGGTGCCGCCGTTCTGGTGGCCGTGGAGGGGCACGGCCGCGAAGAGTTCACCGGCGGCCTCGACC
Organism: Actinomadura sp. NTSP31; assembly: GCF_041951385.1. Classification (NCBI taxonomy): domain Bacteria; kingdom Bacillati; phylum Actinomycetota; class Actinomycetes; order Streptosporangiales; family Thermomonosporaceae; genus Actinomadura; species Actinomadura sp. NTSP31. The sequence goes on from NZ_JBGNUT010000018.1 coordinate 67,342, forward strand.
TCTCGCGCACGGTGGGCTGGTTCACCAGCGTCTTCCCGGTCCGCATCGAGGCGGCCGGCGATGCCGGTGAGACGCTCCGGCAGGTCAAGGAGCGGCTGCGGAGCCTGCCCGACAACGGCCTCGGGTACGGGCTGCTGCGTTACCTGAACGCCGAGACCGCGCCGGAACTGGCGGGGCACGCCGGACCCCAGATCGGGTTCAACTACCTCGGCCGCATCGACGGCGCGGGCGAGGCGGCGCTGGGCGGACGGCCGGACCCGGAGCGGTCGCATCCGCACCTGCTCAGCGTCAACGCGTTCACGCTCGACTCCAGGCTGACCGCGTTCTGGTCGTTCCCCGAGGGCGCGCTGCCCGAGGACGACGTTCAGGAGCTCGCGGACGCGTGGCTGGCCGCCCTGGAGGCGCTGGCGGCGGATGCCGCCCGTCCGGACGCCGGTGGGCACTCGCCGTCGGACTTTCCCTTGGTGCCGGTCAGCCAGGCCGAGATCGACGAGTGGGACCCCGCGGACGTCTGGCCCCTGTCGCCGTTGCAGGAGGGCCTGCTGTTCCACGCGCTTTTCGACGACAGCGGGCCCGACGTCTACAACGTTCAGCTGGTGCTGGACCTGGAAGGGGTCGATCCGGCCGGTCTCCGGGCGCGGGTCGAACGCCTGCTGGCGCGGCATCCGAACCTGCGGGCCGGTTTCCGGCAGGCGGACGCCGGTGCGGTGCAGGTGGTCGCCGGACGCGTTCCGGTGCCATGGCGTGAGGCGGCGGTCTCCTCCCCGGAGGAGCTGCGGCGGGTCCTCGCCGAGGAGCGGGCACGGCGGTTCGACATGGCCCGCCCACCGCTGATGCGGTTCCTGCTGGTCCGGGTGGGGACGGACCGGTACCGGTTCGCGGTGACGAACCACCACATCCTGCTCGACGGCTGGTCGATGCCGCTGGTGCTGGGGGAGCTGTTCGGAGATCGCCCGGCGGACCCGGTGCCGTACCGCGACTATCTGGCGTGGCTGGCGGGCCGGGACCGGGCGGCGGCCGAACAGGTGTGGCGTGACGCCTTGGCGGGCGTCGACGAGCCGACGCTCGTGGCGCCCTCCCGCACGGGCTCCTCGCACCGGGGACAGCGAACCCTCGACCTGGGACCGGACCTGAGCGCCGCGATCTCGGCTCTGGCTCGTGGTCGTGGTCTGACGTTGAACAGTGTTTTCCAGGGTTTGTGGGGGGTGCTGCTGGCACGCTCGACCGGCCGGGACGACGTGGTGTTCGGGATGACGGTGTCGGGTCGTCCGCCGGAGGTTCCGGGTGTGGAGCGGATGGTGGGGCTGCTGATCAATACGGTTCCGGTGCGGGTGCGGCTGGCGCCGGCCGAGTCGTTGTCGGGGTTGCTGGCGCGGTTGCAGGAGGAGCAGTCGAGGCTGGCCGAGGCCCATTTCGTCGGGTTGACGGACATCCAGCGGCTGACCGGTCTCGGGGAGCTGTTCGACTCGCTCTACATCTTCGAGAACTACCCGGTCGTCCGCGACCTGCCGACCGGCGACGGACTCAAGATCACGGGAGCCGAGGGCAGCGATGGAGCCCACTATCCGCTCGGCCTGGCGGTCATTCCGGGCGACACCCTGCGCCTGCGGCTCGATCACGACCTCGCCGCCTTCGACGCGGAGGCCGCCCGGTCGGTCCTGGACCGGTTGCGTCGCCTGGTCGAGGCCGTGGTCGCTGATCCGGATGCGCCGGTAGGCGGGATCGAGGTCATCGGCGACGGCGAGCGTGGGTTGCTGGCGGCGTGGAACGAGACGGGCCGGGTGGCGCCTGAGGGCACGTTGTCGGATTTGTTTGAGGCTCAGGTGGTGCGGTCGCCGGATGCGGTGGCGGTGGAGTGCGGTGGCGTGCGTTTGTCGTATGGGGAGTTGGAGGAGTGGGCTGAGCGGTTTGCTCGCTGGTTGGTCGCTCAGGGGGTTGGGCCTGAGCAGTTGGTGGCTTTGGCGTTGCCGTCGTCGGTGGAGTTGGTCGTCGCGATTTTGGGGGTGCACAAGGCAGGAGCGGCGTACTTGCCGGTGGATTTGGGTTATCCGGCTGAGCGGGTGGCGTTCATGCTCGATGACGCCGCGCCGGTGCTGACGGTCACCGATCGTGCGACGGTTGTCGAGGCGGATGCTCGGGTGCCGGTCGGGCCGGTGGTGTCGCGGCCCGAGCAGGCCGCCTATGTGATCTACACGTCGGGATCGACCGGGACGCCGAAGGGCGTCGTCGTCTCGCACACCGGTCTGGCGAGCCTGGCCACAGCACAGATCGAGCGCTTCGCCGTGGACGGGAACAGCCGCGTCCTGCAGTTCGCCTCACCCAGCTTCGACGCGTCGGTAGCGGAGATCGCCGTGGCGCTCCTCGCCGGCGCGACGCTCGTCCTGGCCGACGGCGAGGACATCGTCCCCCGCAACATCACCCATGTGACGCTGCCTCCCTCGGTGCTGGCCGCGTTGCCGCCGGACGGTCTCAGCGACGACGCCGTGCTCATCGTCGCCGGTGAGGCCTGCCCCCCGGAGCTGCTGGGGCGGTGGTCGGCGGGGCGGCGGATGGTCAATGCCTATGGGCCGACCGAGGCGACGGTGTGCGTGAGCGTGAGTGATCCGTTGTCGGCGGGCGACGAGGTGGTGCCGATTGGTCGGCCGATCGCGAATACGCGGGTGTTCGTGCTCGATGGCGGGTTGCGGTTGGTTCCGCCAGGTGTGGTCGGTGAGCTGTATGTGGCGGGTTCTGGGCTGGCGCGGGGATACCTGGGTCGTCCCGGATTGACGGCGTCGCGCTTCGTGGCGAGTCCGTTCGAAGCCGGTGAACGGCTTTACCGGACGGGTGATCTGGTGCGGTGGGGCACCGATGGCCAGCTGGTGTTCGTGGGGCGTGCCGACGATCAGGTGAAGGTGCGCGGCTTCCGGGTCGAGCCGGGCGAGGTCGAGACCGTACTGGCCCGGCATGACGCGGTCGCCCAGGCAGTGGTCGTAGCCCGGGACGGCAGGCTGGTGGCCTACATCGTGCCCCGCACCGCCGGCGTGGACGACGAGGAGCTGAGGCGGCACGTCGCCGAGGTGCTGCCCGCGCATCTGGTGCCGGGCGTGTTCGTGAGCCTGGACGCACTGCCGCTGACGCCGAACGGCAAGGTGAACCGGTCCGCGCTGCCCGCGCCGTCGTTCACGGCGTCCGGCCGCGAACCGCGCGACCCGCGAGAGAAGGTCCTGTGCGGGATCTTCGCCGAGGTCCTCGGGCTCGACCGGGTCGGCATCGACGACGGCTTCTTCGAACTCGGCGGCGACAGCATCATCTCCATCCAGCTCGTGGGCAAGGCCCGCGCGGCGGGCCTGGTCATCACGCCCCGGCAGGTGTTCGAGCACCGGACGGTCGCCGCGCTCGCCGCGGCGGCCGGCGAGGGAGGGGCCCCCGCCGCCGACGGCGAGGGCGTCGGCCGGGCGGAGCTGACACCGGTCATGCGAACGATGATCGACGGCGGTGTCCTCGACGGCTTCGTGCAGTCGACGGTCGTCCCGGTCCCGCCGGGTCTGGACGAGGCCTGCGTGATCGCGGGTCTGCAGGCGCTGCTGGACCACCACGACGTGCTGCGGATGCGGCTGGACGGCGACGCGCTCGTGATCGGCGATCCCGGCTCGGTGCGCGCGGCGGACTGCTTCGGCGACGGCCCCGACCCGCGGTCGGGCCCGATACTCCGGGCGGCCTGGCGCGATCCCGGCGAACTGCGGCTGACGGCGCACCACCTCGCCGTCGACGCGGTCTCCTGGCGAATCCTGGTGCCGGACCTGCTGGAGGCGTGGACGGCCGTCGCGGCCGGGCGGGAGCCCGCGCTCCCACCGGTGATCACATCGTTCCGCCGCTGGACCCGGCTGCTCGCCGCGGAGGCGCCGCGCCGGACGGGCGAGCTCGACCTGTGGACCTCGATCCTGTCCGATCCCGACCCCGGCCCCGAACCGGCACCGGAACCGGGATCACCCGGCATCGGCGTCGGCCACCACGCCGTCGAGGTGCCCGAGGACGTGACCGGGGCACTGCTCACCACCGTCCCGGCGCTCTTCCGCATCGGGATCAACGAGGTGCTGCTGACCGGGCTCGCGCTGGCCGTGGCGGACTGGCGGCGACGGCTCGGCACCGGCGGCGACGGCGTCCTGGTAGACCTCGAAGGGCACGGCCGGGAGGAGTTCACCGGCGGCATCGACCTCTCCCGCACCGTCGGCTGGTTCACCAGCCAGTTCCCGGTGCGGCTGGACACCCGGATCGACGACTGGGACGAGGTGTGGGAGGCCGGCCCGGTCGTGGGCCGCCTCCTCAAGAGCACCAAGGAGACGCTGCGCTCCCTGCCGGACAACGGCATCGGATACGGGCTCCTGCGGCACCTCAACCCCGAGACCGGGCCGATCCTCGCCGCGCTGCCGGCCCCGCGGATCGGTTTCAACTACCTCGGCCGGGCCGACGCGGGCGCACGGCTGACCGGCGGCGCGGACCCCGCGCTGCCGTCTCCGCACCTGCTCGACGTCAACGCGGTGACGCGGGGTTCGCGGCTGCACGCGTCGTGGACGTTCACCGGCGCCTCCGCCGAGGAGCACGCCCGCGACCTGGCGCGGACCTGGGTACGCGCGCTCGGCGCGATCGCGGCCCACGCGACCGGGCCCGCGGCCGGCGGATCCACCCCGTCGGACTTCCCCTTGGTGTCCATCGCCCAGGCGGAGATCGAAAGCCTGGAAGCCGAGTTCGGCACGCACACAGGAGGCCGCGAGTGAACCGCACCGGCATCGAGGACATTCTGCCGCTGTCTCCGCTCCAGGAAGGGCTGCTGTTCCACGCGCTCTTCGACGACCAGGGCGCCGACGTCTACAACGTGCAGACCGCCCTGGGACTGGAGAGGATCGACCCGGCGGGGTTGCGGGAGGCCGCCCGCCGGCTGGTGGCGCGGCAGCCGAGCCTGCGCGCCTGCTTCCGGCAGGTCGACTCCGGCGCCACCCTCCAGATGATCCCCCGAACCGTCGAACCGCCCTGGCGCGAGGTGGACCTCTCGCATCTGAGCGGCGCGGCGCAGGAACGCGAGGCGGCTCGCCTGCTGGACGCGGACCGGCTCCGGCGGTTCGACATGGCCGCCCCTCCGCTGCTGCGGTTCCTGCTGATCAAGCTGGGCGCCGATCGCTTCCGGCTGGCGCTCACCAACCATCACATCCTGCTCGACGGCTGGTCGATGCCGCTGCTGCTGGGCGAACTGCTGGCGCTCTACCGGGACACCGAACCGCCGCCGCCCGTCCCGTACCGCGACTATCTGGCCTGGCTGGCCGCCCGGGACCGGCCGGCGGCCGAATCCGCCTGGCGCGAGGCGCTCGCGGGGCTGGACGAACCGACACTGCTCGCACCGTCCGGTGCGGTCTCGGCGTCGCGCGCCCAGGTGGTGGTGGACCTCGGTGAGGACCTGAGCTCGGCGCTGGCCGAGGCCGCCCGCGAACGGGACCTGACCCTCAACAACGTGATGCAGGGTCTGTGGGGGCTGCTGCTGTCCCGGCTGACCGGCCGCGACGACGTGGTCTTCGGCACCACCGTGTCCGGCCGGCCACCGGAGCTGCCCGGTGTGGAACGGATGATCGGCCTGCTCATCAACACCGTCCCGGTACGGGTCCGGATGGTGCCGGGCGAGTCGCTCACCGGCCTGCTCCGCCGGCAGCGCGACGAGCAGGCGAGGCTGATCGACCAGCAGTTCCTCGGCCTGCGCGACATCCAGCGGCTGGCGGGGCTGGGCGAGCTGTTCGACACGCTCTACGTCTTCGAGAACTACCCCGTCGCGGCGGCGCCCGAGGCGGCCGACGTGGCGATCACCGACGCGTCCGGCCGGGACGGCGGCCACTACCCGGTCATGCTGGCGATCGTCCCCGGGGACAGGATCCGGCTCCGGATCGACTTCGCCCGCGGCGTGGTCGATCGTGACGCCGTCGAATCCATGCTCGCGCGCCTGCGCGGTCTCGCGGAGAGCTTCGTGGCCGAGCCCACCCGGCCGGTGCAGTCGGTGGACGTGCTGACCGCCGCCGAGCGGGACCGCCTGCTGGTCGAGTGGAACAGGACCGCTCGGCACGTGCCGGCCACGACTCTGCCGGATCTGTTGGCGGCGCAGGCGGCGGTGTCGCCGGATGCGGTGGCGGTGGTGTGTGAGGGCGTTGAGCTGACTTACCGCGAGTTGGACGAGCGCGCGAATCGTCTGGCGCGGTTGTTGATCGGGCGGGGGGTGGGGCCGGAGCGGGTGGTCGCGGTGGCGATTGCGCGGTCGGTGGAGTTGGTGGTGGCGCTGCATGCGGTGGTGCGGGCGGGTGCGGCTTATCTGCCGGTGGATGTGGACTATCCGGCTGAGCGGGTGGAGTTCATGTTGCGGGACGCCGAGCCGGCGCTGCTGCTGACCACGGCAGGTCAGGCAGTGGTGGGCGAGGTGGAGCGGGTGCTCGTCGATGAGGTGGACACCTCGCTTCTGTCGTCTGGTCGGGTGGTTGATGGTGAGCGGACGCGGCGGCTGTTGCCGGGGCATCCGGCTTATGTGATTTATACGTCGGGTTCGACGGGTGTGCCGAAGGGTGTGGTGATCAGCCAGTCCGGGGTTGTGAACCGGTTGTTGTGGATGCAGGACGCCTATGGGTTGGGGTCGGACGATCGGGTTTTGCAGAAGACGTCGGCGAGTTTCGATGTGTCGGTGTGGGAGTTTTTCTGGCCGCATATCGCGGGCGCGGGGTTGGTGGTGGCTCGGCCGGGCGGGCATCGGGATCCGGGGTATTTGGCTGGGTTGATCCGGGAGGCGTCGGTGACCACGGCGCATTTTGTGCCGTCGATGCTGGCGGCGTTTTTGACCGAGCCGTTGGCGGGTGGCTGTCTGAGTTTGCGGCTGGTGATCTGTAGCGGGGAGGCGCTGGCCGCGGGCACGGTGCGGGACTTCGCCCGGGTGCTACCGGCGGAGTTGCACAACCTTTACGGGCCGACGGAGGCATCGATCGATGTCACGTCGTGGATCTGCCCGAGCGAAACCGACCGGGTGGCGATTGGCCGGCCGATCGCCAATACCCGGGTGTATGTGCTGGACGGTGGGATGCGGTTGGTGCCGCCGGGTGTGGTGGGGGAGTTGTATCTGGGTGGCGCGGGCCTGGCGCGGGGTTATTTGAATCGGCCTGGGTTGTCGGCGTCGCGGTTTGTGGCCGATCCGTTCCAGGCCGGTGAGCGGCTTTATCGGACGGGTGATCTGGTGCGGTGGGACGCCGACGGCGAGTTGGTGTTTGTGGGGCGTGTCGATGATCAGGTGAAGGTGCGGGGGTTCCGGGTCGAGCCGGGCGAGATCGAGACCGTCCTCGCCCGGCACGGTGCGGTCGCTCAGGTGGCGGTGGTGGTGCGGGACGGGCGACTGGTCGCCTACGTGGTCGCGGCCAGCGCCGACCTCGACTTGGCGGCTCTGCGTGGGTTCGTGGCGGCGCGGCTGCCGGAGTACATGGTCCCGGCGGCGTTCATGGTGCTCGATGCCCTCCCGCTGACCCCGAACGGGAAGCTGGATCGGGCGGCCCTGCCGGCGCCGGAGGTGAGGGTGTCGGGGCGTGCGCCTCGTGATGCGCGCGAGGAGGTCTTCTGCGGGCTGTTCGCCGACGTGCTCGGTCTGGACCGGGTCGGGATCGACGACAACTTCTTCGAGCTGGGCGGCGACAGCATCTCCTCCATCCAGCTGGTGAACCGGGCGCGGAAAGCGGGGTTGGTGATCACCGCGCGCCTGGTGTTCGAGAACCCCACCGTGGCCGGGCTGGCTTTGGTGGCCCGCGGGGCCGACGACGCGGCCGCGGCGGAGGAGGACGGTACCGGCCCGGTCGAGCCGACGCCGATCATGCGGCGCCTGATGGAACGCGGCACCCCCCGCGGGTTCGCCCAGTCGATGCTGGTGCGGGTACCGGCCGGAAGTGACGTGACCGCCGGGCTCCAGGCGGTGCTGGATCACCATGACGCCCTGCGGATCCGGCTGCTCGACGACGCCCTGACGATCGGCGCGCCCGGCACGGTGGCCGCCGGCTCCAGCGTGACCAGGGTGGACGCGACGGGCCTGGCCGATGACGAGGTCCGGCCGGTCCTGATCGCGGCGGGCCGCCGCGCCCACGCCGAGCTGGATCCACGATCGGGAGCGGTGGTGCGCGCCGTGTGGGCCGACGCCGGCCCGCACCGCGACGGCTGGTTGCTGCTGCTGGTGCATCACCTGGCGGTGGACGCCGTGTCATGGCGGATCCTCGTCCCGGACCTGCTCGACGCGTGGGCCGCGCTCGCCCGGGGCAGGCCGCCAGAGCTCGCCCCGGTCGGCACGTCCTTCCGGCGCTGGGCCGCGCTGCTGGCCGAGGAGGCGCCGCGCCGGACCGGCGAGATGGACCTGTGGACCTCGATGCTGGCGGTGCCCGGCCCGCTGTGGCCGGGGCTCGACGGCCGGCCGCCGGACGGGCCGGCCGGGAACGTGCGGATCGAGGTGCCGCCCGAGCTCGCCGAGCCGCTGCTGGCCACGGTACCGGCGATCTTCCATGCCGGCGTCGACGAGGTGCTGCTGTCCGGGCTGGTCTCTGCGGTCGCGGAATGGCGGCGGCGCGGCAACGGCAACGACACCGGTGCGGGGGCGGTCCTTGTGGACGTCGAGCGGCACGGGCGCGAGGAGTTCACCCGGGGAGTCGACCTGTCGCGCACCGTGGGCTGGTTCACGAGCCTGTTCCCGGTGCGGCTCGCGGCGGACACAGATCCCGGCCGGACCCTCAAGCAGGTGAAGGAACGGTTGCGCACGCTGCCCGACAACGGCATCGGATACGGGCTGCTGCGCCACCTCAACCCGGACACCGCCCCGCTGCTGGCCGAGCAACCCGTACCGCAGATCGGGTTCAACTACCTCGGCCGTGTCGACGGCCCGGACCTCGACGGCTCGGAGCAGCGGGCCGCGCTGTCGCACGCGCTCGACATCAACGTGATGACCCTGCCGGGGCCGCGCCTGGTCGCGCACTGGACCTTTCCGGAACCCGCGGTGCCCGCCGACGACGTCCGGGAGCTGGCCCAGGGGTGGCGGGACGCGCTGGCGGCGCTGGTCGCGCGGGCGGCCGAGCCGGACGCGGGCGGGCACAGCCCCTCGGACTTCCCGCTGATCGCGCTCGACCAGGACGAGATCGAGGACCTGGAAGACCTTTTCGACGGAGGCCGCGCGTGAACCGCTCCGCGATCGAGGACGTCCTGCCGCTCTCACCGCTGCAGGAGGGGCTGCTCTTCCACGCGGCGCTCGACGACCAGGACACCGGCGCGTACAACGTGCAACTCGTGCTGGGGCTGGACGGCGTGGACCCCGCGGCGCTGCGATCGGCGGCGGAACGGCTGCTGGCCCGGCACGCGAACCTGCGGGCCGGTTTCCGGCACACCCGGTCCGGCAAGGCCGTGCAGGTCATCGCCCGCACCGCCCGGTTGCCATGGCGCGAGGTCGATCTGTCCGCCCGGCCGGCCGCGGAGCGGGACGCCGAGCTGGCCCGGCTGCTGGCCGAGGAGCGGACCCGGCCGTTCGACATGGCGCGGCCACCGCTGGTGCGTTTCCTGCTCGTGCGCATGGGCGCCGGTCACCACCGGCTCGCTTTGACCAATCACCACATCCTGCTGGACGGCTGGTCGAAGCCGCTGCTGCTGCGCGAGCTCCTCGCGCTCTACGCGCGCCGCGACGACGCACTGCCCGCACCGGCGCCCTACCGGGACTATCTGGCCTGGCTCACCCGCCAGGACCGCACCGCGGCGGAGGAGGCCTGGCGGGCGGCGCTGGACGGGCTGCCCGAGCCGACCATGATCGCCTCGCCCGGCGGCGCGGGCCCGGTACGGCGCGAGGCGACCCTGGCGCTGGACACCGGGGCCACCGCCGCGGTCTCCGCCATGGCACGCGGGCTGGGGCTGACGCTCAACACCGTCGTGCAGGGGCTGTGGGGGCTGCTGCTGTCCCGGATGGTGGACCGCGACGACGTGGTCTTCGGCTGCACCGTATCGGGCCGGCCGGCCGAGATCCCCGAGGTCGAGCGCATGATCGGCCTGTTCGTCAACACCCTGCCGGTCAGGGTGCGGATCGACGCCGCCGAGCCGGTGGGGCGGCTGCTCACCCGCCTGCAGCGCCAGCAGGCGGAACTGGCCGATCTGCATTTCCTGGGGCTCGCCGACGTGCAACGCCTCAGCGGGCTCGGAAGGGACCTGTTCGACACGATCTACGTGTTCGAGAACTACCCGATCGGCGAGGGCCTGGCCGGGGCGGGCGCCGGGGCGGGCGCCGGGATCTCGGTGACCGGCGCGGAGAGCCACGAGGGCTCGCACTACCCACTCGGGATCGCCGTGATCCCCGGTGACCGGCTGGGGCTGCGGCTCGACTTCGACGCCGGCGCGTTCGAACCCGGTGTCGCCGAGGCCATGGTGACCAGACTGGGTCGCCTCCTGGAGACCGCCGCGGCCGACCCGGACCGCCCGGTGGGCCGGATGGACGTGCTCGGCGGGGACGAACGCAGGCTGCTGCTGACCGGCTGGAACTCGACCGCGCGGGCGGTGTCCGAACAGACCCTGCCGGAGCTCTTCGAGGCGCAGGCCGCCAGGACGCCGGACGCCACGGCCGTGGTCTGCGGCGACGTCGAGATGTCGTACGCGGACCTGGACGAGCGGGCGAACCGGCTGGCCCGGCTGCTGGTCGCCCGGGGCGCGGGCCCGGAGTCGTACGTGGGCCTGGCGCTGCCCCGTTCGCCCGACCTCGTCGTGGCGATCCTCGCGATCGTCAAGGCCGGCGCCGGCTACCTGCCGATCGACACCGGATATCCGGCCGAGCGGATCGCGTTCATGCTCGGCGACACCGCACCCCTCTGCGTGGTCACGACGACCGCCGAGGCGGCGGCGCTGCCCGGCGTCCCGCTGGTCCGCCTCGATGATCCCGCCGTCGCGGCGGAGCTGGCCGATGCGGGCCCGACGGGTGCGGGCCCGGCCGGGCCGTCCAGGACGCGGCCGGACCACCCCGCGTACGTGATCTACACCTCCGGCTCGACCGGCCGGCCCAAGGGCGTGGTCGCGACCCACCGCTGCGTCGCGGAACTGGCGCTGGACCGCAACTGGCACGGCGCCGGACACCGCGGCGTCCTGCTGCACTCGCCGGCCTCCTTCGACGCGGCCACCTACGAGACGTGGGTGCCGCTGGTGTCCGGCGGGACGGTGGTGATCTTCCCGGGCTCCGCCCTCGACGTCGCCTCGCTGCGGGACGTGCTCGACTCCGGCCGGGTGACCGCGGTGTTCCTGACCACCGCGATGTTCAACCTCATCGCCGAGGAACGGCCCGCCGTCCTCGGCCGGCTGGCGGAGGTGTGGACGGGCGGGGAGCAGGTCTCGGCGCCCGCGTTCCGCGCCGTGCTGGAGCGTTGCCCGGACACGCAGGTCGTGCACGTCTACGGGCCGACCGAGACGACGACGTTCTCACTCCGCCATCGCGTACCGGGCGCGGAGGCGCTGGACTCCGGCGTGCCGATCGGCGGCCCGCTCGACAACACCACCGCGTACGTCCTCGACAGCGGCCTGCGCCCGGTGCCGCCGGGCGTGGTCGGCGAGCTCTACCTCGGCGGCACGGGCCTGGCCCGCGGCTACCTGAACCGGGCCGCCCTCACCGCGGCGCGCTTCGTGGCCGATCCCTTCGGCGTTCCCGGCGGGCGGCTGTACCGCACCGGCGACCTGGTGCGCTGGACGGCCGGCGGCCGGATCGTGTTCGTGGGCCGCGGCGACGAACAGGTGAAGGTGCGCGGCTTCCGGGTCGAGCCCGGCGAGATCGAGTCCGTGCTGAGCGGGCACGACTCGGTGGCGCGGGTGACGGTGCTGGCCCGCGAGGACCAGCCCGGCGAACGCCGCCTGGTCGCGTACGTGGTTCCGGGCACCCGGCTGGACGAGCTGCGCGAGTACGCGGCGTCCGTGCTCCCCGCGTACATGGTCCCGGCGGTGTTCGTGCCGCTGGACGACCTGCCGCTGACGGTGAACGGGAAGGTGGACCGCGCCGCTCTGCCCGCGCCGGACTTCGCGAGCCGGGTCACCGGCCGCGGACCGCGCAACCCGCGCGAGGAGCTCCTGTGCGACCTCATGGCCGGTGTGCTGGGCCTCGAGCGGGTGGGGATCGACGACGGCTTCTTCGATCTCGGCGGAGACAGCATCGCCTCGATCCAGCTGGCGAGCCGGGCCAGGGCCGCGGGCCTGGCGCTCAGCGCCCGCCAGGTGCTCGAACGGCCCACCGCGGCCGCCCTCGCCGAGGTCGCGGGCGACGTGGTGGAGGCGCACGCCGAGGACCGGCCGGGACCGGCCGTCCTCACGCCGGTCATGCGGTGGTCGCGTGCGCGCGGCGGTGCGATGGGCGCCTTCCACCAGTCGATGGCCGTGCGGGTGCCGGCCGGCGCCGACGTCGTCGCCGGGCTCCAGGCCCTGCTCGACCACCACGACGCGCTACGGATGCGCCTGGACGGCGAGGAGCTGGTGATCGGGGAGCCGGGTTCGGTGGCCGCCGCCGGCTGCGTCCGGAAGGTGCCGGCCGTGGACCAGGCCGAGGTGGACCGCGCGCAGGCCGACCTGGACCCGGAGTCCGGTGTGCTGGTCCGGGCACTGTGGTGCGAGGCGGACGGCCTGCTGCTGGTGATGGTCCACCACCTGGCCGTGGACGGCGTGTCCTGGCGGATTCTGATCCCGGACCTGCGGGAGGCGTGGGCCGCGATCGCGGCCGGTCGCCGCCCCGCCCTCGCCCCGGTGGGGACCTCGTTCCGCCGCTGGACGCGGTTGCTCGCGGCGGAGGCTCCCCGGCGCACCGGCGAGCTCGACCTGTGGACCTCGATGCTGGCGGGACCCGACCCGCTGCTCGGTGCCCGGCCGCTGGATCCCGCGCGGGACCGGGTGAGCGGGGCCCGGACGGTCTCGGTCCAGGTTCCGGCCGAGGTGACCGAAGCGGTGCTGACGACGGTGCCGGCGGCCTTCAGGACCGGGGTGAACGAGGTCCTGCTCGCCGGGCTGGCCCTCGCCGTCACCCGCTGGCGGCGGGCCCGAGGCGTGGACTGCGGATCGGTCCTGGTCGACCTGGAGGGGCACGGCCGCGAGGAGTTCGCCGACGGGACCGACCTGGCGCGGACGGTCGGCTGGTTCACCAGCCTCTTCCCCGTGCGCCTCGCGGTCGACGGCGACGCGCCGGGCGTGCTGCTGAAGGGCGTCAGGGAGCGGCTGCGCACCCTCCCGGACCACGGCCTGGGCTACGGAGTGCTCCGGTACCTGAATCCGGAGACCCGGCCGGTCCTGGCCGGCTTCGCCGAGCCGCAGATCGGGTTCAACTACCTCGGCCGGTTCCAGGGCGAGGCCGAGACGAGCGTCTTCGGCGGCGGCGCCGGTCCCCATCTGCCGCTCGCGCACGTTCTGGACGTCACCGCGCTCGTTCGCGACGCCGCCGACGGCGCGCACCTGGCCGCGCGCCTGACCGCACCCGAGGACGTGCTGACCGAGGAGGACGTGCGGCAGCTGGCCGACGCGTGGGTGGCCGCCCTCCGGTCCCTGGCGGCCGAGGCCGCACACTCAGGTGCCGGTGGGCCCGCGCCGTCGGACTTCCCGCTGGTCACGGTGACCCAGGCGGAGGTCGACCGATGGCGGCCCGCCGACGTCCTGCCGCTCTCGCCGCTCCAGGAGGGCCTGCTGTTCCACGCGCTGCTGGACCGGCAGGGCACCGATTCCTACAACGTGCAACTGGTCCTCGCCCTGGAGGACGTGGACGTCGCGGCGCTTCGCACCGCCGTCGGACGGCTGCTCGAACGGCACCCCAACCTGCGGGCGGGCTTCCACCGGACCGAGTCCGGCGCGGTCCAGGTGATCCCGCGATCGGTGGACGTGCCCTGGCGCGAGACGGAGGCGGCGTCGGAGGAGGAGCTGCGCAAGATCCTCGACGGCGAGCTCGCCGAACGCCACGACATGACGCGGCCGCCCCTGATCCGCTTCCTGCTGGTGCGGCTGGGCGGCGACCGGTACCGGTTCGCGATGACCCACCACCACATCCTCTTCGACGGGTGGTCGCGCCCGCTGATCCTGCGTGACCTGTTCATGCTCTACCTGCACGGCGCGGACGCCGAGCTGCCGGATCCGGTGCCCTACTCCCGGTACCTGGAGTGGCTCGCCGGGCAGAGCAGGGAACGGGCCGAGGGCGTGTGGCGCCGGGCGCTGGCCGGCCTGGCGGAGCCCACCCGGGTCGCGCGGGGCGACGCCGCCGCGCGCACCACCGGCCGCCGGGAGACCGCGCTTCACCTCGAACCGGAGCTGCAGGCGGCGCTCGCCGAGACCGCGCGCGGGCTCGGCCTGACCCTGAACGGCGTCGTCCAGGGCCTGTGGGGCCTGCTGCTGGCCCGGTCGACCGGCCGGGACGACGTGGTGTTCGGGATGACGGTCTCGGGCCGGTCGCCGGAGGTCCCGGGCGTGGAGCGGATGGTCGGCCTCCTGGTCAACACCGTGCCGGTCCGGGTGCGCCTGGATCCCGCGGAATCGTTGTCGGCGTTCCTGATCAGGCTGCAGGAGGAGCAGACGCGCCTCGCCGAGGTGCATTTCCTCGGGCTGCCGGACATCCAGCGCTCCGCCGGGATGGGGGAGCTGTTCGACGCGGTCTACGTCTTCGAGAACTATCCGCTGGAGGCGGTCCGGGACGTACCGCAGGGCCTGCCGATCACCGGCGCGGAGGGGCGGGACGGTTCGCACTATCCGCTCGGGCTCGTCGTCGCGCCGGGGGAGAGGCTGCGGCTGCGCCTCGGCTACCATCCCGACGCCTTCGACGACGATGCCGCGCGGCTGATCCTGGTCCGGCTGCGCCGCCTGGCCGAGACGATCGTCGCGGACCCGGATCGGCCGACCCGCCGGGTCGAGGTGCTGGACGACGCGGAGCGCGCCTGGTTGGCGCGGTGCAACGACACGGCGCGGCCGATGCCCGCGGGCACCCTGGCGGAGCTGTTCGAAGCCCAGGCGGCGCGGACCCCGGACGCCACGGCCGTCGTGTGCGGCGACACCGAGCTGTCGTACGCGGAGCTGAACGAGCGGTCCAATCGGCTGGCGCGCCTGCTGATCGGGCGCGGCGCCGGCCCCGAGACGCTGGTCGCGGTGGCGCTGCCCCGATCGGCGGAGTTCGTCGTGGCGGCTCTGGGCGTCCTGAAGTCCGGCGCCGCCTACCTCCCGCTCGATCCCGGCTACCCGGCCCGCCGCGTCGAGGCCATGCTCCAGGACGCGGCCCCGCTGTGCGTCGTCACCGAGGAGACGCTCGCCGGCCTCCCGGACGGGCCCGCCGGCGACGTGACCGACGACGAGCGGAGCGCGCCGCTCGATCCGGCCCATCCGGCCTACGTGGTGTACACCTCGGGCTCCACGGGGCGGCCGAAGGGCGTCATCGCCTGCCACACCGGCCTCGTCAGGCTCGTCGCCGACCAGATCGAGCGGTTCGGCGTCGGACCGGGAAGCCGGGCCCTCCAGCTCACCTCGCCCAGCTTCGACGCCACCGCCGCGACGATGTTCCGGACCCTGCTGGCCGGTGCGACGCTCATCGTGGCGGGGGACGAGGAGGCGGTACCCGGGCCCGCGCTGGCCCGCCTGCTGGGCGCGCGGCCGGTCACCCACGTCACGCTGACCCCGTCGGCGCTCGCGCAGCTTCCCGAGGAAGGCCTGCTCGAGGGCGCCGTCATCGTGGTCGGCGGCGAGGCGTGCCCGCCGGATCTGGTCGAGAGGTGGTCTCCCGGGCGGCGGATGTTCAACGCCTACGGGCCGACCGAGGCGACGGTGTGCGTGAGCGTCAGCGATCCGCTGAGCGGCGCGGCGACGCCGGCGATCGGCAGGCCCATCGCGAACACGGCCGTGTTCGTCCTGGACGCCGGGCTGCGCCCGGTGCCGCCGGGCACCGTGGGGGAACTGTACGTGGCGGGTGCCGGGCTGGCTCGCGGTTACCTGAACCGGCCGGGGCTGACGGCGTCGCGGTTCGTCGCCGACCCGTCCGGCGCCGGTGACCGGCTGTACCGCACCGGGGACCTGGCGCGCTGGGGCCCGGACGGCCAGCTGGTGTTCGTGGGCCGCGCCGACGAGCAGCTGAAGGTGCGCGGCTTCCGGGTCGAGCCGGGCGAGGTCGAGGCCGCGCTGGCGAGCCATGCCGCGGTCCGCCGTGCGGTGGTGGACGCGCGGGACGGCCGGCTGGTGGCCTACGTCGTGTACCGGGACGGTGCCGTCGCCGCGGCGGAACTGCGCTCCCACGCGGCGTCGGTGCTGCCCGGCCACATGGTGCCTTCGCTGTACGTCGAGGTCGCCGCCGTGCCGCTGACGCCGAACGGGAAGGTGGACCGGGCCGCGCTGCCCGACCCGGACCCCGGCGCGGCCGTGTCCGGCCGTGCCGCCCGGGACGCGCGCGAGGAGGTCCTGTGCGGGCTGTTCGCGGAGGTGCTGGGGCTCGAGCGGATCGGCATCGATGACGACTTCTTCGCCCTGGGCGGCCACTCGCTGACGGCCGCCCGCCTGGTGAGCCGGATCGGAGCCGTGCTCGGGGCCGAGCCGCCGGTACGGGCGGTCTTCGAGCACCCGACGGTGGCGGGCCTGCTGCCGAGGCTGGACGCCGGCTCGGGGATCGAGCGCCCGCGACTCGTCGCGGGGCGAGGCGGCGAGCTGTCCTACGGCCAGCGCCGGCTGTGGTTCGTCAACCAGATCGAGGGACGCGCCGCGACCTACAACGTGCCGCTGGTCCTGCGCCTGCGGGGGGTCGACCGGCGCGCCCTGGCCGCGGCGCTCACCGATCTCGCCGAACGGCATCAGGTGCTGCGGACGGTCTTCCCGGCCGTGGACGGCGAGCCCACGCTGCGGGTGGTGCCGCCGCCCGAGGTGCTGCGGGTCGTCGAGGTCGAACCGGGGGGCGCGGACGAGGCCGTCGCGTCGATCGCCGGCGAGGGCTTCGACGTCTCCACCGAGCCGCCGCTGCGGGCCGCGCTGGTGGTGGACGGCCGGGCCGAGGTCCTGGTGCTGGTCCTGCACCACATCGCGGCGGACGGGTGGTCGATGGGGCCGCTCGGCCGGGACCTGGCCACGGCCTACGCGGCACGGTGCGCCGGGACGAGCCCCCAGTGGCCGGCCCTTCCAGTGCAGTACGCCGACTTCGCGGCATGGCAGCGCGAACTGCTGGGCGCCGCCGACGATCCGGACAGCCTGCTCGCGCGCGAGCTGCGGTACTGGGCCGGTGCGCTGGACGGCGTACCCGATCAGCTCGCGCTGCCCGCGGATCGGCCGCGACCGGCGCGCGCGGGCCATCGCGGGGGGCGCGTGCCGTTCCGCTGGGACGGGGACCTGCTCGCCGGTCTCCGCGCGCTCGGACGATCGGCGCAGGCCACCACGTTCATGGTGCTCCAGGCGGGTCTGGCGGCGGTGCTGACCAGGCTGGGAGCGGGCACCGACATCCCGATCGGCTCGCCGGTCGCCGGCCGGCCCGATCCGGTACTGGACGGTCTGGTCGGCTTCTTCACCAACACGCTGGTGCTGCGGACCGACACGTCGGGCGATCCGACCGGCCGCGAGCTGGTCACCCGGGTCCGGGAGACCGATCTGGCGGCGTTCGCGCACCAGGACGTGCCGTTCGAGCGGGTGGTGGAGGCCGTCAACCCGCCCCGGTCGCTGGCCAGGCATCCGCTCTTCCAGGTCCTGCTGGCGCACCAGAACACGGCGGGGCAGACGGCCGTGCGGCTGCCGGGCGTCGAGGTGGAGCCAGGCGCCGCCGAGGTCGACGCGGCCAAGTTCGACCTGTCGCTGAACATCAGCGAGGGCGACACGGGCCTGAGCGGTGCGCTCTACTACAACGCGGACCTGTTCGACCGCGCCACCGCGGCGTCCATCGTGGAGCGCCTGCACAGGCTGCTGACCGCGATCGCGGCCGATCCGGACGCCCCGCTGTCCCGCATCGAGTTGCTCGGCACCGGGGAGCGGCGGCGGCTCCTGGCCGCGGCGACCGGCGAGGTGCGCGAGCCGGTGGCCGGGACCCTTCCCGACCTGCTCGCCGCGTCGGCGAAGCGGAACCCGGACGCCCTCGCGGTCGCCGACCTCACTCATGCGCAGGTGCACGCGCGAGCCAACCGCCTCGCCAGGCTGCTCATCCAGCACGGTGCCCGGCCCGAAGGGCTCGTCGCGGTGGCGCTGCCCCGCAGCGCCGAGCTGATCACCACGCTGCTGGCGATCCTCGCCGCCGGAGCCGCCTACCTGCCCATCGACACCGACCTGCCGCGGCGCCGCGTCCAGTTCGTCATCGACGACGCCCGGCCGGGGCTCGCGGTCACCACGCGAGCGGCGGAGGGCGTGCTGCCGGACACGCTGCCCAGGATCCGCCTCGACGACCCGGACGTCCTCGCCCTGCTGGAGGCCGCGCCGAGCGGCGAGGTGACCGACGCCGACCGGCGCGCGCCGCTGCTCGCGGCCCATCCGGCATACGTCGTCCACACCTCCGGCTCCACCGGCAGGCCGAAGGGAGTGACGGTCACCCATGCAGGGCTGGTCAACTACGTGGCCCGGGCGGCGGCCGAGTACGAGGGGCTCGCCGGGGAGACGCTCGTGCACTCGTCGATGTCGTTCGACCTCGGGGTCACCGCGCTGTTCGGGACGCTGTGCGCGGGCGGGCGGCTCCGGCTCCTGCCGGACGGGAGCGGATGGCCGGCCGACGCGCTGGACCGGCCGGAGGAGATCACCTTCCTGAAGGTGACGCCGAGCCACCTGCGCGCACTCCAGGAGCGCGCCGAGTCGTACGCGGCCGGCGGCCAGCTGATGGCGGGCGGCGAGGGCTTCCCGGTGGAGCTGCTGGAACGGCTGCGCCGGGCCGACCCGGCTCTGACGGTCATCAACCACTACGGCCCGACCGAGACCACCGTCGGATGCACCGACCACCGGGTGCGGCCGGAACGGGTGCGGCCGGAAGGGGAGCCGGCCGGCGGGACGGTGCCGATCGGGCGCCCCATGTGGAACATGCGGACCTACGTGCTCGACGGGAGCCTGCGGCTCGTGCCGCCCGGCGTCGCGGGCGAGCTGTACGTGGGCGGCCCGGGGCTGGCACGGGGCTATCTCAACCGGCCGGCCCTGACCGCGGAGCGTTTCGTGGCCGATCCCTTCGCGGCGGGCGGCCGCCTCTACCGCACCGGCGACCTGGTCCGGTGGAACTCCGCCGGCGACCTGGTGTTCGTCGGCCGCACCGACGACCAGGTCAAAGTGCGAGGCTTCCGGGTCGAACCCGGCGAGGTCGAGGAGGCGCTCATCGGGCACGCCTCCGTCGTCCGTGCGGCCGTCACGGTGCGGGACGGCCGGCTGGTGGCGTACGTGGCTCCGGCGGGCGTCGACGTGCCCGCCCTGCGCGCGCACGCGGCGTCGTCTCTGCCGGGCCACCTGGTGCCGACGACGTTCGTGACCATGGACGGCCTTCCGCTGAACGCCAACGGAAAGCTGGACCACGGCGCGCTGCCGGACCCGGTCCCTGCCGCCGCGACCTCCGGCAGGCCGCCGCGGAACCGCCGCGAGGAGGTCCTGTGCGGCCTGTTCGCCGAGGTGCTCGGCCTCGACCGGGTGGGGATCGATGACGACTTCTTCGCCCTGGGCGGGCACTCGCTGCTGGCCGCCCGGTTGATCAGCCGGATTCGTTCGGCGCTGGAGCGGCCGGTCTCGCTGCGCGACCTGTTCGAGGCGCCGACCGTCGCCGGACTGGCCGAACTCGCCGGGCACGAGCACGGCGGAGGTGCGCTGGACGTCCTGGTCCCGCTGCGCCCGGGCGGGAGCTGGTCCCCGCTGTTCTGCGTCCATCCGACGAGCGGGCTCGGCTGGTGCTACACGGGCCTGATCGCCAGGACGGACGCCGACCTGCCTTTGTACGCACTTCAGGCGCGCGGGCTCGAACCAGGGGACGAACTGCCGCGCAGCCTCGAGGAGATGGCCGCCGACTACCTGGACCGGATCCGCGCGGTTCAGCCGGAGGGCCCGTACCGGCTGCTCGGCTGGTCCTTCGGGGGAGTGGTCGCGCATCACATCGCCGCGATGCTCCAGGACCGCGGGCAGCGAGTCGAGTTGCTCGCGCTGCTGGACTCCTATCCCGGCGGCCGCGCGAGCGGCCCCGCGAACGGCCGGCAGAGCGGCCCGGGTCCGGCGGCGGTGCGGCCGCGTCCCGGACACCTGTTCGGCGAACCGGACCTCGCGGACCTGGACGCGGCCACCCTCGGTGCGGTCGAAGCGGTGGCGCGGAACAACGGCAGATTGATCGGCGGCCACGTTCCCGCGACGTACCGGGGGACCGTGCTCTTCTTCGAATCCACCCGGCACCGGCGAAGCGCGGCCGAATGGGAGCCCTACGTCAAGGGCGATGTCCGGCGGTACGAAGTCGACGTCGAACACGAGCGGATGACCGGCCCGGAGGCGCTGGGCGAAATATGTCCGGTGCTCCGTGCCGAACTCTTCGAGCCAACGAAACCGTAGAGAGGACCGACCATGTCCACCAACCCTTTCGATGACGAGAACGGCACCTTTCTCGTGCTGGTGAACCACGAGGGCCAGTACTCCCTGTGGCCGGAATTCGTCGATGTTCCGGCCGGCTGGGAGGTCGCCCAGCCCCGGGCGAGTCGCGCGGACTCCCTTCGGTACATCGAGGAGAACTGGGTCGACATGCGGCCCAGGAGCCTGATCGAGGCCATGGCGGAAGAGGACAGCAAATAGCCGGCCGACCGTTCGACGCAGACCTGGAGCGCCATATGTCCGACACGGGGCCGCTGTTCCTCTGGAGCGCGCCGCGTTCATTGTCCTCGGCCTTCTGCCGCATGATGATCGAGCGGGGTGACTTCACCGTCTTTCACGAGCCCTTTTCCAGCCTGGTGGTCCTCGGGTACGTGATGATCGACGGCCGGAAGGTGTCCACGACCGATGACCTGGCGGCCGAACTGGAGGCGCTTTCCCGGCGGGGACCGGTCTTCGTCAAGGAGACGACCGAGTACCGCTACGACGCCGTCGACCATCCGACCCTGCTGGCCACCGGCACGCACACCTTCCTCATCCGCTCGCTCGGGGACTCCATCGCCTCGCACTACGCGATGAATCCGGAGGTCCGGTGCGAGGAGATCGGAATGCGGCATCTCTTCGAGATCTTCGAGCGGGTGGAGCAGGCCCGCGGCCGGCCTCCGGTCCTGATCGAGGCGGAGGACCTCGTCCGCGATCCGGGCGAGGCGGTGCGCCGCTACTGCAAGGCAACCGGCATCCCCTTCCTTCCCGAGGCGCTGACCTGGCAGCCGGGTGACCGCGAGGAGTGGTCCCGGACGAGGCGATGGCAGCAGGCCGTCGCGCGCACCAGCGGGTTCGAGCGCCAGGAAAGCCGCCACGCGGTGACGGTCGACAACAACGCGATGCTCGCCGGCTTCTACGCGGAGGAGCTCCCGTACTACGAGCGGCTCAGATCGCACAGCATCACCCGAGTCGCCCGGCCCGAATCCGGGGTGGCGCGGTGACCGGCACGACGCTGACCGGCCTCGGCACGACGCTGACCGGCCGGCGCGTCGACCGGTCGGTTCCGCACGGCCTGCCGGGGCTCGTCCGGGAGGCGGCGACGGCGGGCCCGTCCCGGATCGCACTGGTCGACCAGGACAGGACGATCTCCTACGCGGAACTCGAACGGCTGAGTGACGCCGTCGCCGAGGCCGTCGACGCGATCGGCGGCGAGCCCGGGCGGCCGGTCGCGGTGCGGCTGCCGCGCGGTGCCGACCTGGTCGTGGCGATGCTCGGCGTGCTCAAGTCGGGACGGCCGTACCTGCCGCTCGGCGAGGACCATCCGCCGGAGCGGATCGCCGCGATGGTGGCCGCGGCCGAGCCGGTGGCCTTCATCGGCGACGACGACGGCACCGGCGGCCTGGCTGAGGCCCGGCCCGGTCTCGCCCGGATCGAGCTGCCCCGCTCCGCGGGGACGGTGGAGCGGCCGTTGCCGCCGGTCAATTTCGCCCAGCCCGCGTACGTCATGTTCACCTCCGGGTCGACCGGCCGGCCCAAGGGAGTGCTGCAGCACAGCGGTGGCCTGTGCAACCGGCTGCTCTGGATGCGCGACGCCTACTCCGTCGGCCCGGACGACCGCGTGCTGCAGAAGACCCCGTGCACCTTCGACGTATCGGGCTGGGAGATCTGGCTCCCGCTGATCGTCGGCGCCCGGTGCGTGCTGCTGCCCCCCGGCGCGCACCGGGACCCGGCCGAGATCCGGAGCTGGATCGAGCGCCACCGCGTGACCCTCTGCCACTTCGTTCCTTCGTTGCTCGAGGAGTTCCTGCGCCGGCTGCCCACGGGAGCGTGCCGGTCCCTGCGGCATGTCGTGTGCAGCGGCGAGGCGCTGCCGGAGGCCGTGGCCGCCCGGGCGCACGAGCTGCTTCCGGCGCGTCTGCACAACCTGTACGGGCCGACCGAGGCGGCCATCGACGTGACCGCCTGGGAAGTGCCCAGGGAACCGGCCCGGATGCTCATCGGCGAGCCCATCGACAACGTGGACCTGCACGTGGTGGACGGGGAGCTGTGGATCGGCGGTGACGCCGTCGCGCTCGGTTACGTGAACGCTCCCGAGCTGACCGGGGAGGCGTTCACGGTACGGGACGGCGCGCGGCTCTACCGCACCGGCGACCGGGTCCGGGTCGTCCCCGGCGGCCTGGAGTACCTGGGGCGGCTGGACGACCAGGTGAAGATCCGCGGGGTGCGGATCGAGCCCGCCGAGGTCGAGCGGGTGCTGGAGGCCCATCCGGCGATCCGGCGCGCGGTCGTGGTGAAGCACGGCTCCGCGCTCGCCGCGCTGTTCGTCGCCGCGGCCGACGTGCCCGACCAGGAGCTCCTCCGCGAGTTCGCGGCCAGATCGCTGCCGGCCGGGTTCGTCCCCAGCGTCTTCGTCCCGGCGGACGGGATACCGCTCGGACCGACGGGAAAGGTCGATCGCGCCGCGGCGGCCCGGCTCGTCGCCGACCGGCCGGCCCCGGCACGGCAGGGCACGCCCGAGGGGAGCTGGCGGGCGCTGCTCCCGGCCTGGGCCGAGGCCCTCGACATCCCGGAGAGCGCGGTCGACCCCGACCTCGACTTCCTCAGCGCGGGTGGGCACAGCCTGGCCGCGGCCCGGATCATCGGCGCCGTCCGAGCCGGTTTCGGGGTGCGGCTGCCGTTCGCCACCCTGCTGGACGAGCGGGTGTCGCTGCGGGAACTGGCCGGACGGCTGCCCGGACGCGGCGCCGCGGAGACCGGCGCTCCGGTGCCGCCGGGCGGCGGCCGGGTCCCGATGCCGCCCGGTCTGCGGCGGCTCTGGCTCCTGGAGCGGTTGTACCCGTCGGCGGCGGCCGCCTACAACGTCGTCGACGTCAGCGAGATCGACGAAGATCTCGGACCCGATGCGTTCGCCTCGCTGGTGGACCGGCACGACGTCCTGCGCATGAGCGTCGTGGAGGAGGACGGCGACCCCTACCTCACCTTCGCCGAACCCGGCACGGTCACCGTGCCGTTGGCCGTCGCCGAGGCGGTGTCGCCCGCTGAGCTCGCCGCCGAACCGGTGCCCCGGCAGGCGCCGATGATGCGCGCCTGGCTGGTGCGCGACGGCGGACGGACCCTCCTCGTGCTCGTGCTCAGCCATCTGATCGGCGACCAGAGCACGCTCGACATCCTGCGGGAGGAACTGCTGGCCGGCGCGGACGCCGGTGCCGGCGACCGCCCGGCGCTGACGTTCGAGGAGTACACGCGCCGATCGCTGGCCGCGGTGGACGGGCCCGCCTGGCGGGCGGACCTCGATTTCTGGACCGAACGCCTCGGCGGCGCGCCCGTCCCGCTCGACCTGCCGACGGCACGCCGCCGCCCCGAGGTCCCGAGCTTCCGCTGCCACGAGAGCACCCTGACGATCCCGGCCGAGCGCTGGGCCGGGATCGTGGACGCGGCCGCGCGGTGCGGCGGCACGCCCGCCAATCTCATGCTCGCCTGTTTCGCGGCCCTGCTGCACTCGTGGACGGGGCAGCCGGACGTGCGGATCGGAGTGCCCGCCGACGCCCGGCGTACCCCCGCCGAACAGCGACTGGCCGGCATGCTGGTCGACACGCTGGTGCTGCGCACCAGAACCGATGACGCGACCACCCTGCGCGACCTGGCCGGGCAGGCGCGCACGGAGTACCTGGAGGCGGTCGAGCACTCCTCGGTGTCCTTCGACGCCGTGGTGGAGGCATTGCGGATTCCGGCCGTCCCGGGCCGCAACCCGGTGTTCCAGGCCTGGTTCAACGACCTGAGCCGATCCCGTGGCTCGGACGCGCCGCCGGTCACCGCCGCGCTCTTCGACGTGGGCGTCTACCTCCGCCGGCGCGGTGCCGAACGGACGGTCGCCGTCGTGGTCGCCGCGGACCTGTTCGACGAGGCGTTCGCGGCGGAGTTCGCCACCCAGCTGGGGCTTCTCGTGGATCGGGCGGTGACCGGCCCCGACCGGCCGCTGTCGGAGACCGCCCTTGGCGCCGCCCCGCCCGCCCCGCCCGCGCTCCCTGCCGCCGCGGCCCGCCGATCACTGCCGCGGATCGCGGACGTCCCGACGGACCGCCCGGCCATCGTCGGGCCGGGGACGACGATGACCTACGGGGAACTGGAGGACGCGGTCGACGCGCTGGCCGGGCGGCTGGAAGCGGGCGCCCTGGTGGCCGTGGAGGCCGTCCGCAGCCCGCTGCTCCCGGTGGCGATGCTCGGTGTCCGGCGGGCCGGAGGGACGCTCGCCCTGATCGCCGCCGACGCGCCCGCCGCCTACCGGAACACCTGCCTCGAGACGCTCGGCGCGGCCGTGCGGCTGACCCTGGACGGAGGCGAGATCCACCTTGAGGGCAAGGGCGATGCCGCACCGGACGGGGCGAGCCACGTGCTGTTCACCTCCGGGACGACGGGCGCTCCGCGCGCGGTACGGATCGGCCGCGGGGTGCTGGACCACTGCTTGGCCGAGTACGCGGAGGCGTTCGCCCTCGGCGCGGACGATCGGTTCGCCATGCTCTCCGGCGCCGCCCACGACCCGATCTTCCGGGACGTGCTGCCGGCCCTGGCGCTCGGCGCGTCGGTGCATGTGCCGCCCCCGGATCCGCACCGCGACCCGGGGGCGCTCGCGGATTGGATCGCGGAGCGGGAGATCACCGTCCTGCACGCGACGCCCGCGCTGCTGGGCCTGATCACCGCGACCGGACGCCGGCTCCCCGCGCTCCGGCTGGTGGTGTCCGGCGGCGACATCCTCACGGCCGGTCTCGCGCGGCGGCTGCGGCGGGCCACCGACGCGACCATCGTGAACGCCTACGGCGCCACCGAGACCCCGCAGCTGGCGTCCTGCGCCGTCGTCCCCGGCATCGGCCCGGACTGGCCCGACTCGCGCGAACTGCCGATCGGGACCGGGTTCGGCGGACGGCGGGTCCTCGTCGTCTCCCCGGACGGGCGGCCGCTGGAGAACGGCCGGCGCGGCGAGGTGCTGGTCACCGGTGACGACCTGGCCGACGGCCACGGCACGGCGTACCGGACCGGCGACGTCGGATACCGCTGGACGGACGGCGTCGTGATCACCGGCCGCCTCGACCGCCAGGTGATGGTCGACGGCCACCGGGTGGAACTCGGAAGCGTCGAGCACGCCGCCCGCGGCTTCGCCGGGGTCGACGCGGCCCGGGCCGCCCTCGTCGACACCCCCGCCGGGCGGGTGCTCGCGCTGACCGTGCTCGCCGGTGATCCCGATCTCGGCATGGCGGGCCTGCGGGCCCACCTCCGGACCGTGCTGCCGGGCCCCGCGGTTCCGAGCCGGATCACGCGGGCGGACCTGGCCGGGCTGGAGACCGGGCGCAAGCTCGCGCCCGCACCGCGAGCCGTCCTCGCGCCGGCAGACCCTGCGCGAGCCGACCACATGCCGGCCGACCCTGCGCGAGCCGACCCTGCGAGAGAGCTCGAGCAGATCGTGACGGAGGTGCTCGGTGCGCCGATCCGGCACGACGTCAGCTTCTTCGACGCCGGCCTCACCTCGGTGTCGCTGGTCCGGATCCACGAGGTGATCACCGAACGGTTCGCCGCCGACCTGCCGGTGACCGCGGTCTTCGCCCATCCGACGATCACCGCGCTCGCCGGCCACCTGGGGCGCGGAGCCCGGGGTGCCGCCCCGGCGAGGCACACGGACGGAGATGTGAACATGGACGCGATCGCGGTCGTCGGCCTGGCGGGCCGGTTCCCCGGAGCCTCGGACGTCACCGAGTTCTGGGCCAACCTCGCCGCGGGGCGCAGCGGGGTCACCTGGCAGGACGAGGAGACGCTGCGGGCGCTCGGGGTGCCGGCGCGGACCCTGGCCGACCCGGACTACGTCCGCGCGGTCCCGCTGCTGCCGCACGCCGAGGAGTTCGACGCGGAGCTGTTCGGGCTGACGCCCCGGGAGGCCATGCTGCGCGACCCGCAGCAGCGGGCGTTCCTGGAGACCGTGCACGCGGGGCTGGAGAACGCCGGGTACGCGCCGTTCGCGCCCGACACCAGGGTCGGGGTCTTCGGCGGCGCCGCCGCCAACCGCTACGCCGAGCACCACCTGCTGCACAATCCGGGGCTCGGCCAGCTCGACGGGCTCACCCTGGACACCACCAACAACGGCGACTATGTGGCCACGATCGCCTCCTACCGGCTGGACCTGCGCGGTCCCAGCGTGACCGTGGCGACGGCCTGTTCCACCTCGCTGGTCGCGCTGCACCTGGCCGGCAACGCGCTGCGCGCGGGCGAGTGCGATCTGGCGGTCGCGGGGGCCGCCGAGCTGGAGTTCCCCTACGCGCACGGGTACAAGTGGTACCCCGGCAGCATCTACTCGCGCGACGGGGTGTGCCGGCCGTTCGACGCGGACGCCAACGGGACGATCTTCGGCAGCGGCGTCGGGGTGGTGGTGCTCAAGCGGCTCCGGGACGCCCTCGCCGACGGCGACACCATCCGCGCGATCGTCCTGGGGTCGGCGGTCAACAACGACGGCGCCGACAAGGTGAGCTTCAGCGCGCCGAGCGTGTCGGGCCAGAAGTCCCTGGTCCTCGCGGCGATGAAGGCCGCCGGCGTCCATCCGCGCGACGTCGGGTACATCGAGGCGCACGGCACCGGGACGATGCTGGGCGACCCGATCGAGATCACCGGCCTCGCCGAGGCCTATGCCGAGGCGGGCGGGGCCGCGCCGGGATCGTGCCCGATCGGTTCGGTCAAGTCCAACATCGGGCACCTCGGTCCGGCCGCCGGGGTCGCCGGCCTGATCAAGACGATCCTGGCGATGGAGCACGGCAAGATCCCGGCCAGCATCAACTACCGCCGGCCGAACCCCAGGATCGGCTTCGAGGACACCCCGTTCTACGTCAACGACCAGCTGTCGGACTGGCCGGGCGGTGACCGGCCGCGGATCGCCGGGGTCAGCTCGTTCGGTGTCGGCGGCACCAACGCACATGTGATCATCCAGGAGCCGCCCGCGAGTCCGCCGCGTGCCGCCACCGGCCGGCTCCAGCTGGTGGTCTGGTCGGCGCGCGACCGCGCCCCCCTCGGACCCATGCGGGAACGTCTGGCCGCGTCCTTCGCCGAGCTCCCCGAAGGGGACTTCGAGGACGCCGCGCGCACCCTGCAACGCGGCCGCACGCACCACCGGGTCCGTGCCGCCGTCGTCGCCGCGTCGAGCGCCGAGGCCGCCGCCCTGCTCACCGGCGAGGACCGGAACGTGCTCACCGGCGGCGCCGGCCGGCCGCTGTGCTTCCTGTTCCCCGGCCAGGGAGCGCAGGACGTGCGGATGGCGGCCGGCCTGTACGGCGACGAGGCGCCCGCGTTCAGCGCGACGATGGACGCCTGCCTGGAGACCCTGCGCGAGTGCGATCTCGATCTCCGGCCGGTGTGGCTCGACCGGGACCCGGCGGCCGTCCGGCACACCGCGGCGGCCCAGCCGCTGCTCATGGCCGTGCAGTACGCCATGGCGCAGGAGCTCGGCGCCCGCGGCATCGTCCCGGACGTCGTGCTGGGGCACAGCATCGGCGAGCTGGTCGCCGCCACCATCGCGGGCGTCTTCGACATCAAGGACGCGCTGCACCTGGTCGCGGCCCGCAGCAGGCCGATGGGGGAGATGGCCGGTGGCGCGATGCTCGCCGTCGCGGCCGGCCGGGACGACCTCGACGGCCTGATCGAGGGGCCGCTCGCCATCGCCGCCGTCAACGCGCCGCGGCAGGTCGTGGTGTCCGGGCCGGTGGACGCGGTCGAGTCCCTCGCCCGCAGGTTGGCGGAGGAGGGCACGCCGAGCCAGTTGCTGCGCACCTCGCACGGCTTCCACAGCCCGATGATGGAGCAGGCCGCGCAGCGCTTCGAGAGCGCCTTCGACGCGACGCACCTGCGGCCGCCGCGCATACCGCTGGTCTCGGCCGCCACCGGCGTCGAGCTCACCGACGAGCAGGCCCGCAGCCCCCGGTTCTGGGCGCGGCAGATCGTGGAACCGGTGCTCTTCGGCGCGGCGCTGGACCGGCTGCTCGACCGCGGCCCCCACCTGATGCTGGAGATGGGCCCCGGCCAGACCCTGACGGCGCTGTGCCGGCAGCATCCGGCGGTCGTGCGCGGCGACAGCGCCGTCGTCGGGACCGCCCCGCGGCGGGCGAGCGAGCCCGACGAGCTCCGCCAGTTCCTCACCGCGGTCGGCGCCGTCCATGTCGAAGGCCATGACGTGCGCTGGCCCGACGGCCCGCATCGGCGGTTGCCCCTGCCCGGGTACGCCTATCAGCGCAAGCGTCACTGGGCCGACGCGAGCCCCGCGAAGTCCTCGGCCGAGGCGCCCGCACCGGCGCCCGCCGAACCGGAACCGGCGACGCCGTTCAGCGTGCTGAGCTGGCGGGAGGCCCCGGCCGCCACGGCCGTCCGGGAACGCGGGCGCCGTGCGCTGGCCCTCGTCCCGGCGGACCGGGAACCCCGGCTGGCCGTGCTCGGCGCCCTGCACGCCGGAGGGCACCGGGTCTTCCGGGTGAAGGTGGGCGACGAGCCGCGCATCGGCGAGGAGGAGTTCGTCGTCCGCCGCGGTGAAGCCGGCGATCTGCGCGAGGTCTTCGAGGAGCTCGCGCGCCGGCAGCTGCTTCCCCAGGTGCTGGTGCACGGGCTCGGGATGGCCGCCTGGGAGCCGCCGACGGCGGCGAACTGCGGCGACCAGGTCATGGAGGCCTTCGACAGCCTCGCCGCCCTGGCCCGGATCGGTGCCCGGTATCCGGTGGGCGGCGAGCGCTCGGAGCTCGTCGTGCTCAGCAGCTCGGCCCTGGACGTCACCGGCGGTGAGATCCGCCACCCGGTCAAGAGCATGGCGGTCGGATTCGTGCGATCCCTCGCCGAAGAGGGCGGCCGCGCCGCGTTCGTCGACGTCCTTCCGGGCACCGGGCAGGCGCACCTCGCCGACGAGCTGCTGCGACCGGGGGGCATCGTCGCACTGCGCGGCGCACGGCGGTGGGAGCCGTTCGAGCGTCCCCTCGAACCGGCGGCCGGGACCGAGGCCGTCCGGGACGAGGGGGTGTATCTCGTGACCGGTGGCCTCGGCGGACTCGGCCTCGAGGTCGCGACGGCGCTGGCCCGCACCGGGAAACGTCCCCGGCTGGTGCTGCTGGCGCGCCGCGGCCCCGACGACCTTCCGGCCCGGGCGGGCGCGCTCATCGAGGAGATGCGCGAGCTCGGCGCCGAGGTCAAGACCGTGCGGGCCGACCTCGCGGACGCGCGGCAGGTGCGCCGGGCCCTCGACATCGCCGAGGCGACCTTCGGCCCGGTCAACGGCGTGGTGCACTGCGCCGGCGTGCCCGGCGGCGGTGTGGTCGAGCTCCGCGATCCGGCCGACAGCGCGCGCGTGCTGCGGCCCAAGGTGCTGGGCACCCTGGTGCTGCAGGAGCAGCTGGCGCGGCGCGCCCGCCTGGACTTCTTCGCGGCGTTCTCCAGCCGGTCCGGCACCCACGGCCTGTTCGGCAGCGCCGACTACGCCGCCGCGAACTCCTTCCTCGACGCCCAGATGGCCGCGGGCGCCCTGGCGGGACGCATGGTGAGCATCGGCTGGCCGAGCTGGAGCGAGGTCGGCATGGCGGCCGGTCCGGCGCCCCTGCTGGCGGAGACGCTCAGCGACCGGACCCATTGGACGCTCGACGAGCACCGCATCGACGGGCGCCCGGTCCAGCCGGGGACCGCGCACATCGACATGTTCCTGCGGGCGCTGCGCTCCCGGGGCGAGGGGCCCGGGCTGCGCCTGGACGACATCACCTTCCTCGTACCGCTGATCGCCGATCGGCCGCGCGAGGTCCAGGTCGTCGAGGAGGGCGACCGGCTGGTCATCCGGTCGCGGGAGACGGCGGACGAGGAATGGACCAGCCATGCCATGGCCCGCGCCGTGGCGGCGGAACCGGATGCCGCGAACGCCGCCGACCTGGCCGCGCTGCGCGCCGGAATGGCGGACCCGCCGGTCCGCGCCGAGGACGAGGCCGCGGTGATGGTCCAGGTGGGGCCGCGGTGGCGCAACCGGGGGGAGATCCTGCGCGGACCGGACGCGGACCTCGTCGAGGTGGTGCTGCCGCCGGAGTTCGCGGCCGACCTCGCCGACCATGTGCTTCATCCCGCCCAGCTCGACTGGGCCACGGCCGCGGCCCAGCACCGTCCCGGTACCCGGCACCTGCCCTTCCTCTACGAGTCGCTGGTGGTCCACGGCTCGCTGCCGGAACGGTTCTGGTCCCACCTGCGGTACCGGAGCCGCACCGAGGACGCGATCGTCGCCGACATCGACCTGATCGCCGAGGACGGCACCGTCCTCGTACAGATCACCGCGTTCACGATGCGCCGTGTCGACCGCGCCGCGTTCGCCGCGGCCGCGCCCCCGCCACGTCCGCCGGGTCGCGCGGACGCGCGCGACGGTCTGGCACCGGCGACCGGCACGGAACTGTTCATGCGGCTGCTGCGCGGCCGGACGCCCGAGCACGTCCTGGTGCGTCCCTACCGCGACGGAGAGCCGACGCCGCTCGAGCCCGGCCGCGCGCCGGCCGCCACCGCGCCGGTCGCCGCGCCGGAGACCCTGCCCGCACCGACCACACCGACCCAACCGACCACGCCGGCCGCGCCGCCCGGGCCCGCTGCGGTGCCGCAGCCGCCGCAGGGCGGGGCGTCCGGCATCGCGGACACCCTGCGCGGATTCTGGACGGAGGCGCTGGGCGTGACGGAGATCGGTCCCGACGACGACTTCTTCGAGCTCGGCGGCAACTCGCTCGTCGCGGTCCAGGTCATGACGCGCATCCGCGAGCGGTTCGGGGTCGAGCTCAGTATCGGCCAGTTCTTCGAACATCCCACGATCAAGCTGTTCGCCGGCGCCCTGGAGAGGGGGGACGCGGCATGAGCCCGTTCGCGGAGGATCTGCTGAAGGGCCGCGTCGCGGTGGTCACCGGAGGATCGGCGGGCATCGGGCGCGAGATCGCGGGCGCGATGCTGGAGCACGGCGCGCAGGTGGCGATCGTCTCCCGCCAGCCCGACAACCTCGACGCCGCGGCGAGCCTGCTGGCCGAGCGGACCGGCCGGAGCCCGCTGACGGTTCCCTGCGACATCCGGGACACCGCCGCGGTCGAATCCATGGCCGACCGGGTGCGCGCGGAGTTCGGCACGCCGGACATCGTGGTGAACAACGCCGCCGCGAACTTCCGCATGGACGCCGAACGCATGACGCTGCGCGCCCTGCGGACCGTCGTCGACGTCGATCTGATCGGCACGTTCAACGTGACCAGGGCGCTGATCGGCGGCCTCCTCGACCGGGGCGGCGGGTGCGTGCTGTCGATCGTGGTGCCCGACGCCCCGCGCGGCTTCCCGCACTACTCGCACGCCGGCGCGGCGAAGGCGGGCATCGTGTCGCTGACCGCGAGCTGGAGCCGCGAATGGGGGCCGCGCGGGGTCCGGGTGAACGCGATCGCCCCGGGCCCGGTCGCCACCGAGGGCGCGACGGCCAACGTGTTCGGTGGCGGATCGCTGCTGCCCGAGGTCACCGAGCGGGTCCCGCTCGGCCGGCTCGGCGCGCCCTCCGACATCGCCAACGCGGCGCTCTACCTGTGCTCGGACGCGGCCGCCTGGGTGTCGGGCGTGACGCTCGCGGTCGACGGCGGCCTGGGCACGGCGATCGCGTGACCGGCCATCTGATCCCGCTCGACGACGAGTGGCGGCTGTGGCGGCTGGCCGCGCTCCGGGCGGCGGGAATGCCGTTCGCATGGCTCTCGGCCCCGCTGGCCGAGGTGGCGCGGCAGCCGAAGTTCTTCGAGGCACTGGTGTGGCACAACCCGGCACTCGTCGAGACCTGGCTCGGCGGCTACGTCCAGGCGCTGCGCGCCGGTGACGACCGGCTCACCAGGCGGGCGAAGCGGGAGACCGTCCTGGCCCGCTACGTGCAGCGGTTCTGCGCCAAGAACGACACGGTCGGATTCTTCGGGCCGGTCTCGTGGGCGACGCTGGATCCGTCGGCGGTGGGCGTGAACATCGCGGGCACCGGAGAGATCAGCGGCCGCTCGGTCCATTTCGACGCCTGGGCCGTCGACGAGATCGGGCGGTCCTGGGCGGCCGACCCGGAGGTGGGGCCCCACCTTCCGTTCAGCCTGAACCCCGCAGCGCGCCTCGACGACGGCGACGTACTGCACCTGCCCCACCGGCCCCCGGCCCGATGCTCGGACGTGGACGCCGCGATCCTGCGGGCGGCCGGCCGGGGCGGGCGCGCCGAGACGGTGGCCGCCGTCAGCCGGGCGTGCGGCGCCTCCGTGGACGACGTCCACGACAGGTTCGCGCGGCTGCGGCGGCAGGGCGTCATCCGGGTCGAGCCGCGCGTGCCGCCGGGCTCGGATCCGGAGCGGAGCCTGCGGTCGGTCGTGGAGGCCGTCGCGGACCCGGCCGTGCGCGCCCGCCTGTCCGGCCGGCTGACGCGCCTGGACGAGGAGCGCGGCGCGCTCGCCGCGTCGGCCGGGGACCCCGACGCGGTGCTCGCCGCCCTGCGGCGGCTCACCGCCACGTTCCAGAGCCTGACCGGGCACTCCGGAACGAGGACCAAGCAGGACGCCAAGGCGGGGCGGGCACTGGTCTACCACGACTGCCGCCGCGATCTCGACGTGACCCTGGGCGGTGATCTGCTCGACCTGGCCAGGGAACCGCTCGGCCTGATGCTGCGCAGCGCGCGGTGGCTCTGCTCCGAGGTCGCGGGCGCGGTGGACGAACGGCTGCGCGAGGAGTTCAAGGTGCTGAGCGCGGACCGCACCGAGGTGCCGCTTCTCGACCTACTCTTCGCCGTCGGCGAGGATCTGGCCGGCGGTCCCCGGTCGGTGGTCCACCCGGTCGCCGAGGACTTCCAGATGCGCTGGCAGGAGATCCTCGGCGCGGACGGTCCCGGTCCCCGCAGCCTGCGCGGCACCGACATCCGGCCCATGGTGGAGGCGCTGTTCCCGCGGCGGACGCCCCGCTGGCCCGCCGCTCGCCAGCACAGTCCCGACCTCATGCTGTGCGCACCGCCCGGCGCGCGCCCGTACTGGGTGCTCGGTGAGATCCACCTGGCGCTGAACACGCTGGAGAACCGCGCGCTGGCCAACCACGCGGACGATCGCGCGTGGTTGGGCCGGGCCACCGCGGAGGACTTCGCCGCGGGCAGGTTCGTGCCGGTCTTCCCGCGGTCCTGGCCCGACGTGAGCCCGCGGACCTACCCGCCGTTGGCCTTCTCGGTCCCCGGCAGCTACGTCTACTGGTCGTTCACCGACGACGACGGGGACCCGTCCGGCGCCCACGCGGTTCCGGGGTCCGCCCTCGTCGTCCGCGACGACGGGGACGAGCTGGTGGTGCGTTCGCCCGCCGGCGAATGGCAGGCCCCGGTCCTGGAGGTGCTGGGCGAGTTCCTGTCCATCCTCGTGGTCGACCGGTTCCGGCTCCGGCCGCCGGCACCGCATCTCCCGCGGGTGACCGTCGACGACATGGTCATCTGCCGCGAGACCTGGCACGTGCCCGCCGCGCCGTTGCTGGCGGGGCCGCTGGACGGGGACGAGGGCGGCCGGGCGATGGCGCGGCTCGTGGCCGAGCTCGGCGCGCCCGGGCGGTTCTTCGTGCGGACGCCGGTCGACACCAAGCCGTCCTACGTGGACGCCGATTCCCCGGCGCTGCTGCGCGGCATGGCCCGGGTCGTCCGCAACCTCGCGCGGGCGGAGGAGCCGGCGTGGCTGGAGCTGGTGGAGATGCTTCCGGCCGAACCCGACCTCTGGCTGACCGATCCGGAGGGCAACAGGTTCACCAGCGAGCTGCGCCTGGTGGCGGTGGACCGGACGAACCTTCAGCGAGAGGCAGGGCGATAGATGGTCTTCTCACCAGCGGCCCCGGTGATGCCGTTCGGCATCGAGTACCGCGACGACCGGATCGGCGCCGAAGAACGCGCCCGCCTGATGGCCGATCCCGGGTTCGGGCGGGTCCTGACCGAGCACATGGTGACGATCCGATGGACGGCTGAGCGCGGCTGGCACGGCGGCCGGGTCGGGCCGTACGGCGGTCTGAGCCTCGACCCGGCGACGATCGGCCTGCATTACGGGCAGATCGTCTTCGAGGGCCTGAAGGCCTATGCGCAGCCGAACGGCGAGGTGGGGGTCTTCCGCCCGGACGCCGCGGCGGAGCGGTTGCGGCAGTCCGCGCGGCGCCTGGCGATGCCCGAACTGCCGGAGCGGCTCTTCGTCCAGGCCATCGAGGAACTGGTGAGGGCCGACCGCGAGTGGGTTCCCGAGGAGGTCGGGAAGAGCCTCTACCTGCGGCCCGTCGTGCTGGCCACCGAGGCCGACCTCGGTCTCCACCCGGCGCGGGAGTACCTCTTCCTGCTGATCGCCTTCGTGACCGACAGGTTCTTCTCCGGGCCGGTACGGCCGCTGTCGGTGTGGCTCTGCGAGGACTACAGCAGGGCCGCACCCGGCGGTACCGGCATGGCGAAATGCCCGGGGAACTACGCGGCGAGCCTGCTCGCGCAGCAGCAGGCGCATGAACGCGGCTGCGACCAGGTCATCTGGCTGGACGCGGCCAGGCGGGAATGGGTCGAGGAAATGGGCGGCATGAACATCTTCTTCGTCATGGACCGCCCCGGAAAGCCGGAACTGGTCACGCCGGAACTGGGCGACACCATTCTGCCCGGAATCACCCGCGACTCCCTGCTGGTCATGGCCCGCGACCGGGGATACACGACGACCGAACGGCCCTTCAGCGTCGCGGAATGGCGGGCGGCATGCGCCGACGGAACCATGCTCGAGGCGTTCGCCTGCGGAACGGCCGCCGTTGTCGCGCCGATCGGCACGGTCCAGTCCGAGGCGGGGGACTGGACCGTCGGAAACGGAGGTCCCGGACCGTTGACGCTGGGCCTGCGAGAGGCACTCGTCGACATTCATCACGGCATCGCGCCGGATTCACACGGCTGGATTCATTCGATCCGATGACAAGGAGACCCGGTATGACCATCCAAGACGACACCGAGCAGTGGGAGAGGGCGGCCGACGCCGCGGGCGCGGCCGCCCTCCTGGAGATCGGCGACCGGCTCGGGCTGCTGCCGAGGTTCGACCAGGGCCAGCAGGTGCGGGTCGAGGAACTCGCCGAGGCCACCGGCCTGCCCGCGACCGGCGTCGCCGGGTACCTGGAGGCGCTGTGCTCGGCCGGGCTCATCGAGGAGGTGGCCGAGGGTTCGGGCGCCTTCCAGACGGTGGCGGGCTTCTCCCAGATCCGGTACGAGTCCGGCTACCTGTCGTGGGCGCTGAACGCCAACCGTCCCTTCGTCGACCACGCCGTCGACTTCTTCCACGACGCGCGCGGTGCCGGCGACCGGCACCGGCGGGACGGGCGCCAGGTGGCCGTCAGTTCCGAGTGGATGGGCTCGTTCGGCTTCTACCCGGTGGCGCTCAAGACGATCCTGGACGCCCGGCCGGCCCGCGTGGTGGACCTGGGCGCGGGCACGGGCCGGCTGGTCATCGAGATCCTGCTCAGCCTCACCGACTCGACCGGCGTCGCGCTCGACCTGGACACCGAGGCGTGCGCCGAGGCCCGTCTCGCCGGCGACCGGGCGGGGGTCGGGGACAGGCTGACCGTGGTGGAGCGGCCGATCCAGTCCGTGGCCACCGACCCCGGCCCCGTCGAAGGGACCGACGTCATCCATGCCGGGTTCGTGTTCCACGACATGATGCCCGAGGAGGAGGAGGTGGCCGACTCGGTCCTGGCCAACTGCCGCGAGGCCCTCGCGCCCGGCGGAATGATGGCGATCACCGAGGCCGTGCCCTACGTGCGCAACGCCAGGGAACGGCGGTTCAGCGCGATCGTCACCTACTACCACCAGCAGTTCATGCGGCGCCGCCTGCTCAACGAGCGGGAATGGCAGGAGAAGCTGTCGTCCGCGGGCTTCTCCGATGTGCAGTGCGTCTCGCACAGATTCCCCACCGGGCGCCTCTTCGTGGCCATCAAGTGAAATGAGACAGCGCCCGGTCCGCGTCGCCCCACGGCGAGGCGGACCGGGCCGGCACGTCACGGCACGCGATTCGGGCGCCCGCTCCCATCAATGTCCTCCCGCAATGACGAGCGTTTCAGGGGTTGCGAAGATGTCAAAGTCGAACGGCTCGGTGACCGTGGCGGGCGCGGCGTCCCAACGTGATCCCGGCGGCGCCTACGACCGGGCGCGACACGGAATCCATAATCTCCGCCGCCCCGAGGTCATCGCCGAACCCCGGCGCTACTGGGAGGCGATCTCGGAACTTCCGCCGCTCTTCTACGACGAGGTCGGAGCCGTATGGGTCTGCTCCGGCTATCAGGAATCGGTCGACATACTCGCCAATCACCGCACGTTCTCCTCCGCCCGCTACCACTCCGGTCGCGATCTGGAGGAACGCGGCATGGCCGGCCTCGTGCCGACCGCGGAGATGATGTCCGTCCAGATGCTCTTCAACGACCCGCCGGAGCACACCCGGCTCCGGAAGGCGCTCAAGGACGAGTTCGCGCCCGCCCGGGTCGCCCGCCGGGACGCGGCCATGCGGGAGATCGCCGACGGTGTGCTCGCCACGCTGCCCGAGTCCGGCACCCTCGACCTGGTCCAGGACTTCGCGGCGGAACTGCCGGCGCTGCTGAACGGCCACCTGCTCGGCATCCCGGACCGCACCGCGGACCTGACCCGCTGGGCGGAGGCCTACGACCAGCTGATCAGCAGCGTGTCCACCTTTCCGAGCCGCGCCGACCTGGCGACCGTGCCGGTCCTCGGCCAGGCGCTGGCCGCCCTGCGCGCGCTGGCGGGCGACCGCCGGGCCGCACCCGGCCAGGACCTGATCAGCACGCTGGTGACGGCGCTGCACGACGATCCCGACCCGCTCGCGCTGACCGCGGCCAACGCCCTGGTGCTCGTCGGCGGCGGATACCAGACCCTGACCCACCTGGTGTCCACCGCCCTGCTGCTGCTGCAGAGGCACCCGGACCAGATGCGGCGGCTGCGAGCGGACCACTCATTGATCGACTCGACGGTGAACGAGGTGATGCGGCTCGACGGTTCGAGCCAGTACGTGGGCAGGCACGCGCTCCGGGAGGCGCACGTCGGAGGCGTCCGGATCGCAGCGGGGGAGAACGTGCTCGTCCTCCTCGGCGCGGCCGGTCTGGACCCCAGAAAGTTCCCCCGTCCCACGGCCTTCGACATCGGCCGCAACCAGGGCCGGCATCTCGGTTTCGGCTCGGGTCCGCACTACTGCCTCGGCGCGCCGTTCGCCGAACGCCTCGCCGGTTGGGCGATCCTCGGGTTCCTTGAGCGCTACGAGTCCTATGCCCCCGCCGCAGGAGAGGCCCCGGTCTGGGGGCCGCACGCCAACACCCGATGCCTGCTGCATGCCAGGCTCACCGTGTCGAGGGGCACCCGCGGCGCGGGGGAACCCGCCGGCGACCGCGTCCGGCACCAGATTCTCGCCGAGTGGAACCAGCCCGACACCGGCCCCGCCACCCCCCAGTGCTGGCACCTGCTGTTCGAGCGCATGGCGCGCCTCGCACCCGGCGCCGTCGCCGTCGAGGACGAGGGCGTCCCGCACACCTACGGCGAGGTCGACGCCCAGGCCAACGCGCTCGCGCACCGGCTGCGCGAGCACGGCGTCGAACCCGAGGCGGTGGTGGCCGTCTGCATGCGGCGGTCGGCGGCACTGATCGTCGCGATGCTGGCCGTCGCCAAGGCGGGCGGCGCGTTCCTGCTGGTCGAGGACGCATGCCCGGGTGAGCGGTTGCGGGCGATGCTGGAAGAGGTGACGACCAGGCTGATCCTGGCCGACGGCACGACCGCGGACCGGCTCGCGGCGCTCGGCCTTCCCGCCAAGCTGCTCCGCCCGGAGGCCGGTCCCGGCGAGCCCGAACCGCCGATCACCGGCGTCACCCAGGGCAACACCGCCTATGTCGTGTTCACGAGCGGGACCACCGGGCGGCCGAAGGCCATCGCGACCGATCACCAGGGCCTGGCGAACGTGCACGTCGCCCAGCGGCGGGTCCTGCGGATCCGCCCCGACGACCGGGTGCTGCAGTTCCTCTCGCTCAACTTCGACGGCTGCGTCTCGGAGATCGTGCTGGCGCTGCTCTGCGGAGCGACCCTCGTCATGGCGGGTACGGCGCGGCGCACCCCCGGGCCGCCGCTCGCGCGGCTGCTGCGGGAGCGCGCGGTCACCGCGGCGATCATGACCCCCTCGGTGTGGTCCGTCCTGCCCGACGACGCGCTGCCCGCGTTGCGCATCGTCGCCTTCGCCGGTGAGCGGCTGAGCCCCCGCCTGGTGCGGCGATGGTCCGCGCCGGGTCGGCGGCTGCTCAACCTCTACGGCCCGGCCGAGGCCGCCATCTGGACCACCTGGCACGAGTGCTCCGCCGAGGACGGCGAGGACGGCGCCGACCCGCCGATCGGCCGTCCGATCGAGGGCAAGCGGGTCTACGTCCTGGACGAGCACCGCGAGCTGCTGGCGCCCGGGCACGAGGGCGAGCTCTACGTCGGCGGCATCGGCCTGGGCCGCTACCTCGGCCACCCCGACCGGATGACCGAGGCCTTCGTGCCGGATCCGTTCGCCGCGCATCCCGGCAGGCTGCTCTACCGCACCGGCGACATCTGCGCCTGGCGCCCGGACGGAACCCTCGAATATCGCGGCAGGCGCGATCGGCAGGTGAAGGTCCGCGGCCAGCGGGTCGAGCTCGACGAGGTCGAGCGGATCCTGGAGCGCGCGCCCGGCGTCCACGCCTGCCAGGTGTTCGAGCGCGACGGAAGGCTGGAGGCCAGCGTGATGGTGGAGCCGGAACGATGGCAGGAGACCGAGGTCCGCGCTCACCTCGCCGACCACCTGCACAGCGGAATGATCCCGGCCCGCTTCACGGTCACCGACCGGCTGGCCCTGACCGGGAACGGCAAGCGGGCCGCGGCCCCGCAGGCCGAGCCGCCCCCGCGGGTGACGACGGCCCCGCTCGCCGAGGAGGCGCCGTCCGCCGAGGTGGCACCGCGGGCCGACACGGCGTCGCGGGGTGATCGCGAGATCTCCCGCATCACCTGGCAGATCGCCCAGCTCTACAGCTCCTGCCTCCGCCTGCCGCCGAGCTCGGTGAAGCTGGAGACCGACTTCTTCTCCGTGGGGGCGGACTCGCTGGCCATGGCGGAGTTCCTGACCGCGCTGGAGGCCAGGTTCGACATCCGGCTCGACGTCGAGCAGCTGCTCGCCGATCCCACCCTGGCCGACCTGGCCCGGCTGGTCGGCGAGAGGGGACGATGATGGGGACGCCCGGGAGCCGCCCGGCGCTGTACCGGGCGCACCGTGACGGACCGACGTCGGGGGCCGTGGTGTTCGTCCACGGATCGCTGGACCGGGCGCGCAGCTTCCGCCGGGTCGCCGAGCTGCTGCCCGAATGGGACGTGGTCGGCTATGACCGGCGCGGGTGGGGCTCCTCCCGTTCACTCGGCGGCCCCGCGCTCCGGCTGGAGACCCACGTGGACGACCTGTGCGCCGTCCTCGCCGGGTTCCCCGCGCCGCCGGTCGTGGCCGGTCACAGCTACGGCGGGCTGGTGGCCCTGAGCGCCGCGGCGCGGCGGCCGTCACTGGTGTGCGGCCTGGTGGTCTACGAGCCTCCGGTGCGATGGCTGCCGTGGTGGCCCGCCCACGACCCCTGGGCGGCGGCCGTCCGGGAGGCCGGGACGGGAAGCCCCGACCAGGCGGCTCGCGCGTTGATGGAGAAGGCGCTCGGGCCCGCCGGCCGGCTGTGGCTCGCCCGGCGCCCGGCGGACGAGCTCGCGGCCGACGGCGCCGCGCTGGTCACCGAGATGACCGACCCGTCGGCCGGCGAGCCGCTGTTCGACCCGCTGACCCTGCCCGTGCCGGCGGTGGTCGCCGCCGGCACGGAGTCGGTCGCGCACCACCGCGAGGTCTCGCGCCGCCTTGCCGACCTCTTGCCCGGCGGCCGGTTCGCATCGATCGAAGGCGCGCGGCACGACGTGCAGGCGAGCCACCCCGGCGACCTCGCCGGACTCATCCGGGAAATGGGAGGGGACGGACATGATGCCGCCGGAGTTGGAGAACGCGATCTACGGGATGCTGGCCACGCCCGTGCTGCGGACGGCTGAGAAGCACGGCGTGTTCGCGCGCCTCATCGAGGGCGGACCGGCCGGATCGGAGAAGCTGGCCGGGGACCTCGGCCTCGACCGGGACACCCTGGAGCGGATGATGCTGCTGCTCACCGCGCTGCGGGTCCTGGACCTCGGCGATGCCGGGGACTTCCGGGTGCCCGCCGCCGTCCGCCCCTATCTGGACCGCCGGGAGCCGCTCTTCGTCGGTGGCTTCCTGGAACATCTCGCCGAGGAGACCAGCGCTCGGCTGGGCCGGTTGGACGGCTACCTCAAGGAGGGCAGGCCCGCCGAGGCCGCCGCCCCCTTCGGGGAGGTCTACCGGGACGAGGAGACGATGCGCGCCTTCATGACGGCGATGTGGGATCTCAGTTACGGCGCCTCCACCGAACTGGTGACGCTCGCGGGTCTCGACGGCACGGCCCGGCTCGTGGACGTCGGCGGCGCGACCGGGCCCTTCAGCGTCGCCGCTCTGCGGGCGGCCCCCCGGCTGCGTGCGGTCGTCTTCGACCTGCCGGCGATCCGGCCGCTGGCCGAGGAGACCGCGCACGCGCACGGCCTCGCGGACCGGCTGGAGTTCGCCGGCGGGGACTTCTTCACCGACGAGCTCCCCGCCGGGGACTGCCTGGCCTTCGGCTACATCCTCTCGGACTGGGACGACGAGACCTGCGTCGAACTGCTGGCCAAGGCCCACCGGGCCTGTACGGCTCCGGGCCGGGTGCTGATCATGGACCGGCTGTTCGCCGACGACCGGACCGGGCCGCCGGCCACCGCCGCGATGAACCTCGTGATGCACCTGGAGATGGCGGGGCGGCATCGCACCGCGGCCGAGTTCGCGGCGCTGCTGGAACGGGCCGGGTTCACGGACTGCGAGGTCCGGCGTTCCGGCGGTGAGAAGCATCTGATCGTGGGGCACAAGAACCGGCGCTGACCGCCGCGCCGCAGGGGAGGCGCCGTTGTCCCCTTAACGGGTCAATTGCGGCGTCCATCCCTTTCCGATCGAACACGGAGTGTGCTCTCCCGTGTTTCCACAGTGACATTCAGGTGAAGAAAATAACGCTGTTTATTCGCGCAGTCGACGACCGGCCGGGCGCTTTCGACGTCCAGTGCCGACCGGCGGTACGCCTTGCCGGTGTGATCTTGACTGGGTACAATGCGTATGAGATTTAGCAGGTGCATGAGTAGACCGGTGTGCGAGTATCGGGACACTGATGATTGCCATAAAAATCGTCTGCCCATACCCCCTCCACGCTTTTGGGCTGGTGCGGTTCTTCGATGGCGTGCCGGGCCTGTGCGCGGTCACCGCCGTCGACGGGTCGCCGGCGAACGGGGTGCCCTGCGACCTCACCGTCGTCGTCGTGGACGGCCCGGTGACCCCGGGAGACCTGATCGGGCGGGAGGTCGAGGCGAACCCCGTCCTGGTGTTCGGGAGCTCGGCGGACCACGCCATGATCGAGGAGTGCTTCACCTCGGGGGCCTCGGGATACGTGCACTGCTCGGTGCCCCTGCACACGCTCGTGGCGGCCGTCTACGCGGTGACCTCCCGCGTCGGCCGCTTCCTGTCCATCGGGGACGTCCCGGGCCTGCTGTCGGAGGCCGAGGAGAGCGACGAGGGCGCGGACTCGCTGATCCTGTCCGCCCGGGAGAGCGAGGTCCTGTCGCACATAGCGGCGGGCCGTACGCACGGCCAGGTGGCCAGAATTCTGGGCATCAGCCGCCACACCGTGGACACCTACGTAAAGCGCATCCGAAAGAAGCTCGGGCCCGGCAACAAGGCCGACCTCACCCGCGCCGCAATGGAGCGTAAAAGCCTCATGTCGCCCAGTGGAACGGTCTGAATTCTTGAGTTTCCGAAAGGGTTACGAAGCGTTCACCGACAACCGTGGTCCCTGATCCTCGATCAGCGGACCGAGGCCGGCGCGGAGCGGCGTCACATGGCGGCAGTGAAGGCGGTCACGACAGGGGGCCGGCGTGGGCAAGGGCTTCGTACGGGCCATGGGGGTGCCTGCCTCCCTGGGCTGTCGGCGCAAGGCGACTATGCGGTCTGGCGCGTCCCTGGTCACCGTTGTGTTCATTTCGTTCACGCCTCTCAGGTCCGACCGGGGCGGGCGGAGGCCGCGTGGGTGACACCGGAGGCGGCGGCCTCGGCCGTTTCCCGGCAGGCGCCCGGCGGTGGAGCGTCGCGCGGCAGCTGCTCGCGTTGCAGGCGGGGATCGTGGTCGCGCTCGTCGTGGCCGGCGCGGCCTTCGGCTACCTCGACGCACGGCGGGCGGCCGACGCCAGGGCGCGGGCGACCGTCATGGTCGTGGCGACCACCCTGGCGGACACCGCGGACGTGCGCGCGGCCCTGGCCAGGCCCGAGCCGAGCGCTTCGCTGCAGCCGCTCGCCGAACGGGTCAGGGCCGGGACCGGGGTCGACTTCATCACGATCATGAGTCCGGCGGGCGTCCGCTACACCCATCCCCACCCGGACGAGATCGGGCACCGGTTCCTCGGCAACACCCGGAGGGCGCTGGCGGGCCGTTCGTTCACCGAGACCTACACCGGGACGCTCGGCCCCTCGGTGCGCGCCGTCGTCCCGGTCTTCGACGGCGCGCACAGGGTGGTGGCACTGGTGGCGGTCGGGATCACCGCGCGCGCCATCTCGGCCGACCTGCGCGGCCGGATCCTGGTCCTGATCGCGATCACCGTGGCCGTGCTCGCCGCCGGATTCGCCGGCAGCTACCTGATCAGCCGCCGCCTGCGCCGGCAGACCCGCGGGGTCGCCCCGGACGAGCTGCGCGGCATGTTCGACTACTACCGGGCGATCCTGCACGCGGTGCGGGAAGGGCTGGTCCTCGTCGGCCGGGACGACCGGATCGTGCTGTGCAACGACGCGGCGTTCGAGCTGCTCGGCCTGGCGTCCGACCCGCGAGGCCGGGCGGCCGGCGCCCTGGGGCTGCCCGCCGAGTTGACCGAGGCGCTGGTGTCGGCCGGGGCGCGGTCCGACGAGATCCATGTCGGCGACTCCCGGGTCCTGGTGGTCAACACCTCGCCGGTGCTGTCGCGAGGCCGGCCCATGGGCCAGGTGGTCACGTTGCGCGACCACACCGAGCTCCAGGAACTGGCCGGACGGCTCGACACGGCCCAGGGGTTCGCCGAGGCGCTGCGGGCGCAGGCGCACGAGGCGTCCAACCGGCTGCACGCCGTGGTGTCGCTGGTCGAGATCGGCCGGGCCGAGCAGGCGGTGGAGTTCGCGACCGCGGAGCTGGCGACCGCCCAGCGGCTCACCGACCGCGTGGTCGGCGCGGTCACCGAGCCGCTGCTGGCGATGCTGCTCCTCGGCAAGCTGGCCACGGCCGCCGAGCGCGGTGTC
This sequence comes from Actinomadura sp. NTSP31, assembly GCF_041951385.1. Classification (NCBI taxonomy): domain Bacteria; kingdom Bacillati; phylum Actinomycetota; class Actinomycetes; order Streptosporangiales; family Thermomonosporaceae; genus Actinomadura; species Actinomadura sp. NTSP31. Next base: position 111,330 of record NZ_JBGNUT010000018.1, read on the forward strand.
GACCTGGTGGTGGCCGAGGGCACCGCCGTCGACGGGATCGAGGGCGCGGTCGAGCCGCGCGACCTGGCCACCGTCGTCGGGAACCTGATCGACAACGCGGTCGACGCGGCGCTGGACGGGTCCGGGCCGCCGCGGGTGGAGGTGAGCGCGCGGACCGAGGACGGCGAACTGGTGATCGAGGTGGCCGACACCGGGCGGGGCGTGCCTCCCGAGGACGTTCCGGAGATGTTCCGGCGCGGCTGGTCCACCAAGGCAGGCGGCCCGGGGGCCGGCCGCGGCCTCGGGCTCGCGCTCGTGGGCCAGGCCGTCCGCCGGCACGGAGGGACGATCGACGTGCGCCATGACGGCGGCGCGGTGTTCACCGTGCGGCTCCCCCTGAACGGGTCCGGACCGTGATCCGGATGCTGGCGGTAGAGGCCGCCGCGCAGACGCACCGCCAGCACCCCGAACGAGCCGTCGCCTCCCAGGCCACGGACGCCATGCACTCGCGCGCTGACCTGTGTGAGCGTGAATTCGCCGGGACGGCGAATCATCACAGGGAACGCCCGGGATGGTCCTGCTGAGGCGGTGGGGGGTTCAGTGCGCGGAGGACGTGGTCGATGAGTTTGTGGAGGTAGTGGGGGTCGGGCATGCCGAGGTGGAGGGCGAGGCGGTGGTAGATGGGGCCGAAGGTGAGGTCGAGGGCGACGTCGAAGTCGGTGTCGGGGGGTAGTTGTCCTTGTTGTTGTGCTTGGCGTAGTCGGTCGTTGAATTTGGTGATGCGGGGTTCGATCAGGCGTTGGCGTAGGTCGCGGGCGAGGTCGGGGTCGTATTGGGCTTCGGTGATGACTCCGGTGACCGGTGAGGTGGGTTGGGGGGTGAGCAGGGTGATGACTTCGGTGAGTTGGGTGTGCAGGTCGGCGGCCAGGTCGCCGGTGTCGGGCGGGTCGGCGGTGATGGCGGCGGCCTCGTCGATGAGGTCCAGGACGATGGCGCCTTTGGAGGGCCACCACCGGTAGATGGTCATTTTGCTGACTTTGGCGCGGGCGGCGATGGCCTCGATGGTCAGCCGGCCGTAGCCGTTCTCCTCGCAGAGTTCCCGGGTGGCGGTGAGGACCGCCACCCGGCTGCGCTCGTTGCGGCGTGGCGCGTTCGATGCCTTGACCATCTGCGCATCCTAAGGGATACGGAACGTACCGTATTGACAAGGTTCGAGACGGGCTGCCATTCTCGAAGCGGTACGGTACGTATCGTTCGTCTGGGCGCGGCGCGCTGCCGGAAATCCTGCGGACGTCGTGACCAGCACACAGTGAGGAAGCATCGTGGAGCCTCGTTTCAACCTGCTCGACAGCCCGACCGGCGCGAAGGTCGCCAAGCGGTTCTACGCCGCCGCGGCGGCCCTGGACGGGGCGACGCTGCCCAAGTCCCTGCGGGAACTCGTGGAGCTGCGGGTCGGCCAGATCAACGGCTGCGGCTTCTGCGTCGACGTCCACACCAAGGAGGCCACGGCCGCCGGGGAGACCGCGCTCCGGCTCCACCTCGTCGCCGCCTGGCGGCACACCACCGTGTTCACCGACGCCGAGCGGGCCGCACTGGCGCTCGCCGAGGAGGGCACCCTGCTCGGCGACCGCGGCGTCTCCGACGAGACCTGGGCCGAGGTGCGCAAGCACTACGACGATGACCAGGTCGGCGCGCTGGTCTGCGTGGTCTCTCTGATCAACGCCGCCACCCGGATGAACGTGATCGTGCACAACCCGGGCGGCTCGTACGAGCCCGGTATGTTCGCCGCCACGGTGAACTGACCGGCGGCCGAAACGCAGGGTCTGCTGACTCGCAGGGGGTGGTCGTGATGCCGCCCGTCTGCGCGTCGAGCGAGCGTGGTCACTGGTGCGGGTGCGGGCCTTTGCTCAGGCGCGCGGCCATCCGGTCGAGGGTGGCGTGGGCGACGTCGAGGCCCACGATGTTGAGATGGCCGTGGACGACTCCGGGCGAGGTGACGTGCGTGACGTCGGTTCCGGCGGCGTGCAGTTGGTCGGCGAAGCGTTCGCCGCTGCTGCGCAGGCTGTCGAACTCGTCGTTGTCGATGTAGGTGGGCGGGTAGCCGCGCAGGTCGTCGCAGAGCCCGGCGAAGGCGTACGGCGAGGCGGTCTCGGTGGGGCCGCCGAGGTAGCCGGCATTCAGTTGCCGGGTTTGCTCGGGGGCGAAGAGCAGGCCCGGCGGCATCGTCGCCAGGGCGTCGGCGAGTTCGGTGGACGGTTCGGGCAGTTCGGGGTGCAGTACCGGGTAGGCCAGCAGGACCTGCCAGAGGGTCTGGTGTTCGTCGCGTAGGCGCAGTGCGGCGCCGGCGGCGAGGTTGCCGCCCGCGCTGGCCCCGCCGAGGGCGATGCGGGCGGGATCGACGCCGAGGTCGCCGGCGTGGTCGCGCACCCAGCGGTAGGCCGCGACGACGTCGTCGTGCGGGGCCGGGAAGTGCACTCCGCCGACGCACAGGCGGTAGTCGACCGACACGACGACGGCGCCGGCGCGGCCGGCGATGCCGCGCGCGACCTCGTGCGCCTCGGGCATGTCCAGGTCGCCGAAGACGAAGGCTCCGCCGTGCATCCACACCAGGCACGGCCGCTCGGACGCATCGGCCGCCGGACGGTAGACGCGCACTGGGAGCGGCCCGCCCGGCCCGGGGATCGCGCGGTCGTCGAGGAGGAGGTCCCAGTCCTCCGGCGGTCCCGCGGGAGCGAACAGGCCGGCGAATGCCTCGGGTGTGACGGCCTGGGCCGGGTCGTCGGCGAGTGCCCGCAGGCGGGGGGCGAGCACGGGGTGGAATCGGTGATTCGTGTCCCGCGAGGCGGAGGAGGAGGTGAAGGGGCTGTTCATCGGGGTCTCCATCAGGGGGCGGCCGGGCAGGACGTGGTCATCTGCGATCCGCGAGGGTGGGGTTCACGGAACAGGCGGAGGTCGGTGCGGTAGGTGTGGATTCCAGGGCCGGTGGCGGTGCTGGTGCCGTCCGGCAGGCGGATTTCGGCTTCGGTGCCGGGCGGGACCTCCACGGTCAGGGTGAAGATGCCGTGGTCGAGTGTCCATTGGCTGCGGATGGGGCCGTGCAGGGAGTCGTGCCGGGCCGACATCGAGGTGAGGCCGCCGCCGGGCTGCGGGGCGATGACGAAGCGCCGATATCCGGCGGAGTCCTCGTCGGGAGCCTCGGGAAGGCGGATGCCGGCGACGTACTGGTGCAGGAAGGAGACGACGGCGCCCTTGCTGTAGTGGTTGTAGGACATCTGGGGACGTCCTTGCCCGTCGATCCCGTCCCAGTCCTCCCAGATGGTGGTCGCCCCCTTGTCGATCATGGCGAGCCAGGAGGGGGACGAGTCCTGCCGCAGCAGTGCGTAGGCGAGGTCGAGGTGGCCGTTGTCGGCGAGCACCGGAAGCAGGAGCCCGGTGGAGAGGAAGCCGGTGGTCAGGTGGGTTCCGGCGGCGTGGACCAGGGCGGCGAGCCGGTCCGCGGCGCGGCCGCGCAGGTGGTCGGGGATCAGCCCGAAGGCCAGGGCGCGGACGAGGGTGGCCTGCGTGTCGGGGGTGGTCGTGCCGTCGGCGGCGAGGTACTCGTTCCGCCAGGCGGCGCGGGCGCCGTCGGCGATGCGCCGATAGCGGGCCTGGTCGTCGCGGTGGCCGAGGAGCGCGGCGGTGCGCGCGAGCAGGTCGGCGGAACGGTGCAGGTAGGCGGTGGCCACGTCGCCGCGGTCGCGTGCCGGGTCGAGGTCGGGGGCGACGCCGGGTTCCAGCCACTCACCGAAGTGGAAGCCGGTGTCCCACAGGAACTCCTCGTGCGGCGCCGCGTCCGGGCGGGCGGCGGCCCGGTCGGGGTGGCGGCGGGTGCGGGCCTGCGCGGCGGCGAAGTCGACCCAGGCGCGCATCGACGGGTACTGCTCGCGCAGCAGGTCCAGGTCGCCGTAGGCGCGCCAGATCTCCCAGGGGACGATGACGGCCGCGTCCCCCCAGCCGGCCGAGCCGTTCAGGCCGCCTTCGGGTGAGGCGCGGCGGCCTTGCTCGCCGGCGGGGTCGGGGACGAAGTTGGGGACGATGCCGTCCGTCCACTGGTCGGCGGCGAGGTCCCGGAGCCATTTGGCGGTGAACCCGGCGACGTCGTAGAGAAAGGCGGCGGCGGGCACGAACACCTGCCAGTCGCCGGTCCAGGCGGCCCGTTCACGCTGCGGGCAGTCGGTGGGCACGTCGCAGGCGTTGCCACGCAGGCTCCACACGGCGGCCTGGTGCAGGCGGTCGATCCGTTCGTCGTCGCAGGAGAACCAGCCGGTCCGGGCCAGGTCGGTGTGGACGACGATGCCGGTGGCGTCATCGCAGGTGAGCGGGCCGGGGTGGCCTTCGACGCGGACGTACCGGAAACCGTGGGTGGTGTGGCGCGGCTCGAAGACCTCCCCGGGGCGGCCCGCGGAGACGACCGTGTCGATCTGCCCGGCGGGCAAGGGGCGGCGGGTCGTCCAGTCGAAGGCGCGGATGTTGTCGGTGGTGACGTCGCCGTGCTCGTCCAGGGCCTCGCCGTGCGTCAGGGTGAGGCGGGTTCCGGCGGGGCCGAGGTTGCGCAGCCGCATCCAGCCGTTGATGTTCTGGCCGAGGTCGATGACGTGCCGTCCGGGACGGAGTTCGGTCACCGAGACGGCCTGGATCTCTTCGACGCGCCGGACGGGCGGCGCGACGGTACCGGCGAGGCGCGCGAAATCGTCGTACAGCCCGCCTTCGACCGATGTGGAGTTCGTCCAGCCGGTGTCGTCGAAGCCGGGTGTCGCCCAGCGCGGGTCGTGCTCGCGCAGGTCGGTCTGCTGGCCGTCCATCAGGTCGGCCGCAGTGATCGCGCCGGTGGCGGTGCGCCAACCGGGACCGGTGCCCACGGTCGTCGTGGTGCCGTCGTGGTGGTCGACGACGAGTTGGGCGAGGAGGGCGGTGCGGGTGCCGAAGCCGTCGGCCTCGCGGGCGAAGCCGTGCCGTCCCCGGAACCAGCCGTCGGACAGGACGGCGCCCAGCGCGTTGCCGCCCACCGCGAGCAGGTCGGTGACGTCGTAGGTCTGCACCTGGAGGCGGGAGCGGTAGGCGGTGAAGCCCGGGGTGAGTTCCATGTCGCCGACACGGTGGCCGTTGAGGAACAACTCGTAGACGCCGTGTGCGGTGACATGGACGCGTCCGCGGCGGACGGGCTTGTCGAGGACGAACGTGTGGCGCAGCAGGTGGGCCGGGCGGTGGCCGGCGGGTGCGGGCGCCGCCTCGGCCGGTTCGATCCAGCGTGCCCGCCAGTCGCCGGAGTCCAGCAGGCCGGTCTCCCACCAGGAGGTTTCGGACCAGTCGCTTTCCCCTTGGTCGGTCCATACCTTGACCTGCCAGGCGATGCGGGTGGAGGAACCCGGGGCGGGTCCGCCGTAGCGGACGTAGGTGTTGACGGGGGAGTCGACCCGTCCCGAGTCCCAGCCGCCGGTCCTGATGCGGTAGGCGAGCTGCCTCTTGGAGCCGTGCGGGAGCCGCCAGGACAGGCGCGGGCGGCGCACGTCGATGCCCAGCGGCCGGTCCAGGTGCTCGACGCGCAGGTGGGTGGGGTTGGCGGGGGGCACGGTGTCTCCTGTCGGCGGTCGGTGATGTCGGGACGGACGGGCGATCAGGCGGTGCGGATGTCGCCGGCCGGACCGGAGGCGGCTTCGGTGGGACGCCGCAGCCGCGGGATGGCGAAGGAGATCAGCAGCCCCAGCGCGACGATCCCCGCCATCGTGAAGTAGGCGTTGGTGAAGGCCCGGTCGTGGTAGAAGGCGGTGCCCTTGAAGGACGTGGAGTCGGCGGCGAGCACGGCGTAGAGGATCTGCCCGCTCAGGGCCAGCGCCACCTGGGTCAGCAGCGCGGACATCCCGTTGGCGACGGCCTGCTCCTCCGGCCCGACGGCCGAGACGATCATGGCCTGCTGGGCGGCCATGAGCATGCCGCCGCCCAGCCCCATCACGAGGCCGGTGGCGATGATCTCGGTGACGTCGCGATGGTAGAGGCCCGCCAGCACCATCCCGGCGGCGAGGACGGCCAGGCTCGCGTACCACACCGCGCGCGGGCTGATCTTGCGGACCGCATGGCCCACGGCGACGCCCGCCATGAAGGTGATCAGCCCGGCCGGGATGCCGACGACCGCGTTGCGGGTCACCGACCAGCCGAGGCCGTCCGAGACGTGCGGGATCCGGGGGTAGAGCGCGAGGAAGATCAGGATGGAGGCCGAGGCGAAGTAGGCCGCCTGCGGGACGGCGGACCCGCAAAGGACGCTCGCCACGGCGCGGCGGCGCAGCATCCGCAGGTCCAGGACGGGATCGGCGACCCTGAGCTCCACGAGCGCGAACGCCGCCAGCACGACCGTCCCGCCGATGATCGAGCCGAGTACGCCGGCGGACGTCCAGCCCCAGTCCCGGCCTTGGCCGATCCCGAAGACCAGCAGGGCCATGCCGCCGCCGAGCAGGACCGCGCCGGCCCAGTCGAACCGTCCGGACGGGGCGCGCCGCGGCGTCTCGGGAACCGCCAGGAGCGCGAGGATCGCCAGCACCGTCGAGCCGACCAGGAACCACAGGGCGCCCTGCCATCCGAACGCGTCCAGCAGCCAGCCGGACATCAGCGGGGCGAGCAGGCTGAGCAGCCCGACCGAGCCGGCCACGGTGCCGAGCGCCACCGCCACCCGCCGGGGCGGGAAGACGTCGCGGATGGTCGCCAGCACCAGCGCGGCGACCGGTCCGTACAGGCCGCCGATCGCCCTGCCGGCGAGCATGACCGCGTAGTCGGGCGCCAGCACGGTGACGACGTCGCCGAGCAGGCCCGCCGCGGCCAGGATCAGCATGACGCGGCGCTTGCCGTGCACGTCGCCCAGGCGCACGGCGAACGGCATGGCCAGCAGCGTGACGAGGGTGAAGGTGAGACCGAACCAGGCGATCTGCGTGGTGTGGAAGTGCTGGGCGATCTGCGGCTGCGCGTTGGCGGCCATGATCCCGGCCACCACCAGGAGCTGGCCGGGCCAGACCAGCGCCGCCAGCGTCAGCAGCTCGCGGCGGCTCCAGCGATCCCGGACGGGGGCGGCGCCCTCCCCCTCACCGGGCGTTCGGGCAGGTCGAGAGGCAGGGGGTGGCGAAGTGCTCATGGTCGCTCCGGGGTGGGATGTCCGCAGGTGCGCGGCGTTGCGGTGACGATATGCAGCGAAAACATAGTGCGCTAGGTTTTCGGAGAGTGATCCAGGTCACAGTGACCGGCGAAGGCGTCCGGCCGCCCTGGCGCCTTCACGGCACCGCCTCGCTACGGTGAACCCCATGACCGGCAGGACCCGAGGACCGCGCGGCAGCTACGCGGTCGGCGTCGACCGCCGCCGCAAGATCGTGGAAGCGGCCGCGAAACGATTCGCCCGGGAGGGCTACCACCGCACCGCGCTGACCCGGATCGCCGAGGACGTCGGCATCACCGAAGGCGGCCTCCTCCACCATTTCCGCAGCAAGAAGCACCTGCTCCTGGCCGTGATGGAACACCGCTTCACCTCGGAGGCGCAGTGGTGGGCGCGGCTCCCGCCGGACGCGACCGGGCCCGAGGTGCTGCACGCCATGGTCGCGGCCACCGAGCGCCACCTGACCGAGCCGGGGCTCATCGAGCTGTTCGTCCTCACCTCCGCCGAGGCCGCGGACCCCACCAGCGCCGCCCACGCCGTCTTCGCCGAGCGGTACCAGGGCGCCGTCGACGAGCTCGCCCAGCTGCTGCGGCGCTGCGTCGAGCGGGGGACCCTGCGGGCCGACACCGACTGCACCGCCATCGCCCGCGAATGCATCGCCGTCAGCGACGGGCTGCAGCTCCAATGGGTCATCTCCGGCGGCGCCCTCGACCTCGCCGAGGCCGTCCGCGTCCACGCCGACCGCATCGCCCGCACCATCACCCCGGACGGGAACGGCCTGTGACCAGGCCATTCACGCTCACCCACGCGGAGCGGCGGCGGTAGAAACCGGCCCGGCGCCCGAAACGCTCGACATTATGTTGACGCTCGACAATGCGGCGTTTAATGTCCGCGTCTGTACGACCCGTTGCCCCCGGTCCACCGCCGTACGGAGCGTTTCGATGATCTCGCAGCTCACCGGCGGCCCGAGTCCCGCGATCGAGGAGCTCGTGGTCGGCGACGTCCTGCGCCGCGCCGCCCGGATCGGGCCCGCGGACACCGTCCTCACCGCGTTGCAGCCGCACAGCTCCCGGCGAACCTGGACGGCCGCACAGCTCCTGCGTGACGCGGAGGCCGTGGCCGCCGGACTGTTGCGCAATCACGGCCCGGGCACCGCGATCGCGACCCTGCTCTCGAACGGCGCCGAGGCGGTCTTGCTTCAACTGGGCGCCGCCCTTGCCGGGCTGGTGCTCGTACCGGTCAACCCGAGATCGCGTCCGGCGGAACTGGCTCACGCGCTGCGCCTGTCGGGCGCGACCCGGCTCTACGCGAGCGCGGGCCTGGGCCGCGAGGGGGCCGGAACAGCGGAGGTGATCGAGCTCAAGGCCGGCCCGGACTCGCTGCCTTCGGCGGATCCGGTCGAATTGCCGGACGTCACTCCCGATTCGCTCGCGCAGATCCAGTTCACCTCCGGCACCAGCGGCCGGCCCAAGGGCGTCCGGATCCGGCACAAGGGCATGGCGCTCACCGGACATGCCTTCGCGCACCGCATCGGCCTGCCCGAGGGCGGGGTCTGGGTGAATCCGATGCCGCTGTTCCACACCGCGGGCAACGTGCTCGGGGTCATGGGCGCGCTGTGGCAGCGAGCCGAGCACGTGGTGCTTCCCTTCGAACCCGCCGCAGTGCTACAGGCGGTACAGACCTGCCGGGCGACGCTGCTCTCGGCCGCCCCCACCCTGCTCGACCTGCTCATGACCCACCCCGATTTCGGCGCTTGCGACCTGGCGGGCCTCCGCGTGGTGTTCACAGGCGGATCGACGGTCACGCCGGCGCGGGTGGAGGCGGTCGAAGCCGCTTTCGGTGCACCGCTGGCGACCACCTTCGGCATGACCGAGACGTGCGGGAGCGCGCTGCTGACCGCCCCGCTCACCGACTCCGCCGAAGTGCGCCGGACGTCGGTCGGACGCCCGCTTCCCGGCACCGAGGTCCGCGTCGTCGATGCCGGTGGCGGGGTGCTGCCCGCCGGCGAGCCCGGTGAGCTGCTCGTCCGCGGCGCGCGGCTCACCGACGGTTACCACGATGACCCGGAGGCCACCGCGCGCGCCATCGACGCCGACGGCTGGCTGCACACCGGGGACCTGGCCGTGGTCGACGCCCGCGAGTGCGTGCGGATCGTCGGCCGGCTGAAGGACATGATCAAGTCCGGTGGCGAGAACGTCGCTCCGGACGAGGTGGAGGAGGTCATCGCCGGGCACCGGGAGGTCGCGCGCGCCGCCGTCGTCGGGGCGCCCGACGACCGATGGGGCGAGCTGGTCGTCGCCTTCGTGGTGCCCGCGCCGGGTGCGATCCCCGACCCCGTACGGCTTGAGGCGCACTGCCGCGCCCGCCTGAGCAACTTCAAAGTGCCCCGTCGCTGGCACATCGTCGATGACCTGCCCTTCACCGCGTCGTCCAAGGTCCAGCGCGCGGAGCTGCGGCGCCGAGCGGCCGATGGGGCGGCCTCACCGTCGGACACGGCCTGACCGCCGGCACCTCCAGGAAGAGCGGGCTCTGGCGCAGGACTTGATCAGCCGCAGGGGACAGGCTTCGGTTCAGCGGCGTAGTTCTGTGGTGGCGGATTGGAGTAGGTGAACGAGGCTGTCGCGTTGGGCGGGGGGCCAGGAGCTGAAGCGGGCGGTCAAGGTGGTGTTGATGGCCTGCTGGAACTGGCCGGTGACCGCCTCGCCTTCGGGAGTGAGGTGGACGCGGCTGATCCGGCGGTCGTCGGGGTCGGGCTGGCGGGTGAGCAGGCCGCGTCGCTGAAGCCGGTCGACCAGGCCGGTGATGTTGGTCTTGTCGCAGTGCAGCAGGGTCGCCAGCTCACCGAAGGACGGCCGCAGGTGCTGGGCGAAGCACAGCAACTGGGCCTGCTGGGGGGTCAGGCGCAGGCCGCGACTGGCCGTGCTGAACAAGCCGTCGATCTCCATGAAGACGCCGATCAGCGTCTCGACGAGTTCGTCATCGGATGCGGCGGCCATGCGAGACAGTCTACTGCCTGGACAGTTGACACCCTCGACCAAATTAGTCGATGCTATGGACTATCGATGGAATCGACTAATTGGAGGGGTCATGCGTGTCGAGGATCGGGTCGCGGTCGTCACCGGCGGATCGCGCGGCATCGGGCGGGCGATCAGCGAGCGGCTCGCGGCGGCGGGAATGCGCGTCGTCATCGGCTCCCGCGACCAGGAGGTGGCCGCTCGGGCGGTGGCGCAGATCAAGGACGCGGGAGGGCGGGCCACCGCGGTCCAGGCCGACATCACCCGCCCGCAGGCGGTCAGGGAACTGTTCGATGCGGCGGAGAGCCAATACGGCCGGGTGGATGTGTGGGTGAACAACGCGGCCACGGCAACCGCCGTGCCACTGGCCCGCGCCACCGATGACGACTTCGACCAGTACCTGCACGCCAACGTGCGGGCCACGTTCGTGGCGCTGCGCGAGGCCGCGCAGCACATCAGAGACCACGGCCGGATCATCCTGATCTCGTCCGCGCTGACCGCCGCGCCGCTGCCCGGCATGGCGCTGCTGGCCGCCAGCAAGGCCGCCGGCGACCAGCTCGCCCGCACGCTGGCCTGGGAGGTGGGCTCGAGATCCGTCACGGTCAACAGCGTCCTGCCCGGCCTGACCCGCACCGACGTCATCGCGACCGTGCCCCCGCAGGTCATCGACGACGCCAAGGCCCGCACACCGCTGGGCCGCCTGGGAGAACCCGCCGACATCGCCGACATCGTCGCCTTCCTGGCCTCCGACGCCGGCCGATGGATCACCGGCCAGACCATCAACGCCGCCGGAGGGATGATCTAAGGAGCCGGCGCCGGGTCAGGCCTGGAAGGCGCGCGAGAACCGGCCGATGTCCGGAGGATGGAGAAAACATGACGGAAGATGTCAGGTTTCAGGGCGACCATGGGTTCTCCGGTCGGCGCCGAAGTGGGCATAGACCGAGCCCTACGGATGAACAAGGAGCTCCATGCGCGAAACGCGAGAAGATCTCAAAGAGCTACAGGCACTGCTGGACGCCTCTCTGTCCCGCGCCTCCTCTCACCTCCGCTCGATCATCAGCGCCGAGAGGACACTGACCGCGGAGCAGCTCACCGGGGTCCTCACCGGCATGTGCACCCTGGCCCTGTCCACCGTGACCGCGAAGGGCGAACCGCGGATCAGCGGCGTGGACGGGCACTTCCTGCACGGCAAGTGGCACTTCGGCACAGCGCGCGGCGCCGTGAAGGCCCGGCACCTGGCCGTCCGCCCGGCCGTCAGCGCCGCGCACATGCGCGGTGAAGACCTGGGCGTGTTCACGCACGGGACGGTGGAGATCCTCAATCCGCAGCACGGCGAGCCGGCCGCGGACTGGCCGGATCTGCTCGCCTACTTCAAGGACTTCTACGGCGCCGACTCCTTCGACTGGAACAACGAGGTGGTCTACTACCGGCTGCATCCGCACTGGATGAGCGTCTACGCGTCCGATATCAGCAAGCTCACTGCGGTGTCCCGGTCCTGATCAGCGGCACGGGCCGTATCAGGCCGGCCACGTGCCGGCTCGCCGCCTTCACCGGAGTGAGCACCAGCGGCAAGACCTCGCCGGCCACCAACACCCTGCACAACGAGGGGCCCAGATGCGGTGTCTGGAAGGGGTCAAGCTTGTCGGCCGGGTCTGCTCCCGCAGGCCAGGCACGTGGGCCCAAGACGCTGTGCCATGGCCCGGACCGTACCGGCCGTCCCACCCCCGCACCGCGAACCAACGTGCGGCTGAACGCGCGGAAAGAACAAGTCGGCGCCGCGGGCGCCCTTGCCGCAACGGCGTGCCCTGCGCGCATCGGCGCACCCCTCCGCGTCCCCGCCGGGGCAAATGACAGCGGAGCGCCCGGTTCGCCTGTCCCGCGCGGAGAGCCGGTCCGCCGCGTCTCCCCGGCACGATCGACGGTGGGGTCTCTGCGTGAGCACCGATGGATTGGCGGCGCGGGCGGGGTTCAGTAAGGCCGGCTTGGGGGCGGTTGGATCGTGGCGAGGGCCGGGGCAGGCGGCGGAGTCCAGCCGACGAGTCGCCCGGCGAGGCCGCTGCCGGCGAACCGTCCGGTCGGCACGAGCCGGAGGAGGGCGTCACGTACGGGTTGGCGCCAGCCGCCACCGAGGTGTGAACCGATGCGCGCCATGGTGATCGCCTGACGGGCGACCTTCCGGCACCGGGGGCGGCGCGCCAGGTCGTAGGCGGCCAGCGTGGGGGCGAGGGCCGCGCCCGCCGCGACCGGCTGCGCGATCAGCCGCCCCACGCAGGCGGCGTCCTCCAAGGCGCCGGCCACTCCCTGACCCACGGTGGGAAGGATGGCGTGGGCCGCGTCACCGGCGGTGACGACCCGCCCGGACACGTAGGTCGGCAGCCCTCCGGGGAGGTGGTGGACGTCGTGGCGCATCAGGTCGTCCGCTCCGGTCGCAGCCAGGGTGGCGGTGACCGTCGCGGGCCAGCCCGCGAACATCTCGCGGGCGGCGGCCAGTTCGTCATCGAAGACCGTGTGGGCGGGTGCGAGGAAGTACCCGTACCAGTAGACCTCGGTGGCACTGATTCTCAGGGCGCCGAACTCCATGCCCGGTCCCCACACCGCGATGTACCGGTCGTCGACGATCTCGGTGTCCTCGATCACCGCGCGCCAGCTCGTCGCGCCCGCGTACTCGGCCCGGACGCCGGGGAACAAGCGCGCTCTGGCGGTGCTGTGCACGCCGTCGGCGGCCACCACGAGATCGGACTCGATGGTCTGTTCGCCCTCCGCCGAAGTCCAGGTGACCCTGGCGGGCGCGCCCCCCGCGGCGCCCGGCTCGACGGAGGTGACCCGGGCGCCGTTCACCAGGCGGGCGTCGCCGGCCGTCTGGAGCAGCGCGGCGTGCAGGCGCCGCCTGTGCACGGCGCACAGCCACGTCGCCGGGCTCTGCTCGACCGGCACGTCGGGAAAACGCAGAACCCAACGCCCCCGCCGGTTCTGCGACCCGGCCGTGCGGGTCAGGTGGCCGGCCGCCCAGACCGGTTCGTCGGCTCCGAGGGCCGCCAGGGCGGCCATGCCGTTGCGGGTGATCGCCACGCCCGCGCCGACCTCGGTGAAGTCGGCGGCCCGCTCCAGGACGGTGACCCGCCACCCCGCCCGTACCAGGGCGGTCGCGGACGCCAGCCCCGCGATCCCGCCGCCGATCACCGTCGCGGTCGACTGCTCGGTCATGGACACTCCCCAGCTCGCTTATCACTGCTTCAATAGTACTATTAGAGCAGTGGTGAAGTGCGACCACCCCTCCGCGGGCCTGCACGGCCCGGTTCTGGTAAGTCAGGACGGGTGACGCCTCCAGAGAACCTGCTCCGCCGACGAGCCCTCGCCGACGCGGCGATCGAGATCCTCGGCACACGCGGCATTCACCAGCTCAGCCACCGCGCCGTGGACGACGTGGCGGGCGTCCCGGCCGGCACCGCGTCGAACTACTTCCGCAACCGGGACGGTCTGCTGCAGGCCGCCGCCCGGCGCGCCGTGGAGCTGCATCTTCAGGAGATGCGGCAGGACGTGCAGGCGGGCGCGGGCTCCCTCCCGGCCGCGATCGACCGGGAGGGGCTCGCCGACCTCATCGGTCAGTCCCTGTACCGCGCCGCGACCCTCCGGCGGACGCGCTTCCAGGCCGTCTTCGAACTCGCCCTGGAGGCCACGCGCTCTCCCGCGCTCGGCGACGTGCTGTCCGGCCTCGCCGCCGCGGCGGTGGAGACCACCATCGGCCACCATCGCACCCTCGGCTTCGACACCGACCCCGAACAGGTGCAGGCTCTCATCACGCTCTACAGCGGCACCCTGTTCACCCTCGTGACCGGCCCCCCGCAGGCGGTCACCCCCGACACCGCACGCACTCTGGCCGGTTACATGGTCAACGGGGTCCTGGGCGGGGTGGACGTCTGATCAGTCGATGGTGTGGCCGCCGTTGACGGTGATGCGTTCTCCGGTGATGAAGGCGGCGGCGTCGGAGGCGAGGAAACAGACCGTGGCGGCGACGTCGTCGGGCGTGCCCATCCGGCCGAGGGGGACACCGGCCCGGTAGGCGGCCAAGTCCTCGGCGCCGGCTTCGGCATGCCGCTCGACCGGGATCCAGCCGGGGGCGACGAGGTTCACCGTGATGCCCGACGGACCCAGCTCCCGCGCCCACGAGCGGGTCAGGCCGATCTGGGCGCCCTTGGCCGCGACATAGGCGGACATGCCAGGCAGGGCGCGTTCGAAGATGTCAGAGCCGATCTGGATGACGCGACCGCCTCCAGCGGCCTTCATCCCAGGCAGGACGGCCTGCAACAGCAACGTCGGGCTCTTGACGAAGAATCGCAGCTGGTCCAGATGAGCCTCCCAGGTCAGATCCTCCACCGCGACCGCCGGCTGCGGGCCGGTCGCATTGACCACCAGGACGGTCACCGTGCCGAGCCGGTCCGTCACCTGCGCGACCAGGTCGGTCACGGCGGCCTCCTCGGTGACATCGGCGGCGAACGCCTCGGCGCGGCCGCCCGCGGCGCGAATGTCCTCGACCACTCGGCGGGCTTGATCGGCCCCGGAGCGGAATCCGACGGCCACAGCCCAGCCATCGGCGGCCAAACGCCGCGCAATGACGGCACCCAACCCTCGGGATGCCCCGGTGACGAGCGCGACTCCCTCTTCCATGACTGCGAACTCCAACTCAAATCATGCGTCGTAGCGCGGCCTCAACGGCATCGATCAGCGGATCACCTTCGGAGCGCGGGTGCCGTGCGAGGCCGAGTTCGACGTCCGGCAGGGTGGGCAGGGCGTCCGCGTCGTGGCAGATCATCGCCGGTTCGAGGTTCGTGGGCATGAGCGCCGCGACGCCGAGCCCTGCCCGTACCGCGGCGAGCACACCGACCAGGCTGTTGCTTTCGAACGCCACCCGCCAGGGCCGATCGGCACGTTCCAGGGCTTCCAGCGCCGACGTACGCCAGGAGCACGTGTTCGAGAACAGCACCACCTGCAGCGGATCGGCGGCCACGTCCACACCCTGGCCGATCGCCCAGACCAGCGGGCGGCGTACCGTCCAGCGCGGCGGTCCGGGAAGGGCCGGTACCTCGTTGAACACGAGTTGGACGCGGCCCGTGTCGTAGGCCTCCTGCATCGCGGCGTTGGACGAGCTGAGCACCTCCAGGGTCGCGCCGGGGTGCATTCGGGCGAGGTCGGCGAGGGCCTGCGGAAGCTGCGACGCAGCGAGGTCTTCGAGCAACCCGACACCGCAGCGGCCGGTAAGCGTGCGCCCGATTTCGGCGAGCGCCTGTGCGGAGAGCGACAGAATTCGTTCGGCGTACGGCAGAAGCTCCTCGCCCGTCCGGGTCAGCGAAACACCGGACGGTGATCGGTAGAGCAGCGGGCGGCCGAGGGCCCTCTCGAGTTTGCGCACTTGCTGGCTGAGCGCGGGCTGGCTTTGTCCGAGCGTGGTCGCGGCTCGGCTGATACTGCCGGCCCGCACGACGGTGACGAAGGACCGCAGCAACGCGGTCTCGAGATCCTGGGCCATAACTTTTCATTATGTCAGCCCCAGCAAATGAAGCACTACCTCTGACAAGACGGAGGATCTAGCGTCACTCGAGTGACCGGATACCGACGGATACTCGCCGTACCTGGGATGGCATCGCTATTGGGCGTTTCCCTTCTCGCCCGTACCGCGATCACGGCTGACGTGATGGCACTGACGATGTACGTCGTACTGGGCCTCGATATGAGCTATACGGCGGCCGGCGGTGTCGCGGCGGCTCTGACCACGGGGCTGGCGTTGGGCGGGCCGTTGCTCGGCCGCATGATCGATCGGCGGGGCCTGCGTACAGTGCTGCTGGTAACCGTCGTCGTGCAGGCCGTTTTCTGGCTGACCGTGCCGATCCTGCCGTACAGAGCCCTGCTGGGTGCCGCCTTCGCGGCGGGTCTGCTGATGGTGCCGGTACAGCCGGTGACCAGGCAGGCGATCGCCGCGACGACGACGGCGGGACAGCGCCGGGCCGCGTTCGCGCTGGAGTCGGTGCAGGGCGAGCTGTCGTACATGGTGGGCCCGGCGGTCGTGGTCCTGTGTGCCGCGAAGGTGTCCCCCCATGTGGTGGCGTGGGGGCTCGGCGCCGCGATCGTGGCCGGCGGGACCGGGATCGCCCTGCTCGACCCGCCGCTGCGTGCCGAGGACGAGGCGGATGCCGACGCGGCCGGACGGCCCCCGCGACGGGAGTGGCTGGGCGTCGGCATGGTCGCCGTCCTGACGATGGCGTTCGGTACCACGACGCTGCTCAGCGGCGTCGATCTCGCCATCGTCGCCGCACTCGAAGAAGCAGGTCAGGTGTCCTGGGCCGCCCTGGTCGTGGCCGTGCTCGGCGGGGCCTCCGTCGCCGGCGGGCTGATCTACGGCGCACTGTCCCGGTCGCTGCCCACATGGTCGCTGCTCGGCCTGCTCGGGCTCCTGACGATTCCCGCGGGGCTCGCCCACGACTGGCACTGGTTGTGCGTGGCCGTTGTCGGCACCGGGTTGCTCACCGCGCCGACCCTTTCAGCGGTGGCCGACGCGGTGAGCCGGCTCGCGCCGGCCGGCGTGCGGGGTGAGGCGACGGGTCTGCAATCCTCGGCGCAGAGTGCGGGTTTCGCGCTCGGGGCCCCGGTCGTCGGGATGGCGATCGACGTCTCCGTGCCGGCGGGCGGCTTCGCGGCGGCCGGGCTGGCCGGACTCGCCGCCGCGCTGACCGGGTTCCTGCTGTCCCTTCGCCGTCCGTCGTCGCGGCCGCCCGCTTCGGCTCATCGCGAGTCGGCGCGAAGAACGGATGCGACTCATGTGCACTGATCAGCCGCTTGAACGGGCCCAGCGGGCCCGGTGAGCGGCCCGCCGGGCGGACCAGGCGCCGGCGGCCGGCGGCGGTGAGCGCTCGGGAGAGCAGCGAACCATGCCGCTGCCATTTCGGTGATGAGGCGGGCTCAAATTCGGGGATCGAGGAGCACCCTGCCGAGAGGACGATCGTCGATGACGCGTCTCTGGGCCTCGGCGGCTTGTTCCAGCGGATAGATCCGGTCTATCGCGGGCTTGATGGTGCGGGCGGCGAGATGCTCCAGCAGGGTGCGGTAGGTGTCGGCGAGTTCCTGCTGGGTGAAAGCGGTGAACAGGAAGCCCTCCAGCCGCGCGGTCTTCCAGATGAGGTCGGTGACGTCGATGGCGGCCTTCGTTCCGGCGGTGTAGCCGATGCTGACCAGGACTCCTCCCCGCCGGAGCGTGCCGAGTGCCGGACCGGTGAGGTCGCCGCCGAGGCCGTCGAGGACGACGTCCACCCCCGCGCCGTCGGTCAACCGTGCGACTCCGGCACTCAGCGTTTCGTGCTCGAGGTCGATGACCGCGAGGTTGCCGACGGGTGGGACGGCGGCGAGGCGGTCGGCGCCGCGGGCGGTGGAGATGACCTGGGAGGCGCCGAGGAGCGGAGCCACCTGAGCGGCGGCGTAGGCGACCGCGCCGTAGACCCCGGGTGCGAGGACGACCTGGCCCGGCCGCATTCGGGCGGTCCTGGTCAGTGCCAGCCATGCGGTCAGATACCCCGCTCCGGCTACCAGGCCCGCGGCGTCGTCGTCGCTGACGCCGTCGGGAATGGGGACGAGGTGACTTGGCGGGACGGCCGCCAGTTCCCGCCAGGTGCCGTCGCGTGTCGTGCCGTAGCCCCAGCCGCATAGCAGGACGCGGGCACCGGGCGCATGCCCGGACGTGCCGGGATCCGCCACGCGGCCCACGGCGCCGGCTCCGGGCACCAGCGGCAGCGGTTTGTGCATCGACGGAGGCAGGACACCGGTGCGGACCTTGTCATCGAGGGGGCTGACGCTGGCACGGGCGATGCGGATCACCACGCTCTCGGCGTCCGGTCGCGGCTGTGGCAGCCGGTCGATCCGCAGGGCGTCTCGCTCGCCGAACTCGTGGAAGCGTACGGCGCGCATCAGGCCAGCCTTTGCGCGTTGAGCCAGACGGTGCCGGGGTTGAGCCGGTCCGGGTACCGATGAGTCATCTCGTCGAAGAACGTCTGCGCTGTGGGCTTTTCGGCGAGCACCCGGCGGGCGGTGTGCAGGTATTCGGCGGTCTCGTCGAGGATGCCTGGATGGTCGGTGCGGGTGAGGTCCTTGTGACCGGCGACCACGGCGGCCGGCCGCAGGGCTCGCACCGTGTCGATGGCGCGGAGCCAGGCGTCGATGCCGCCGTCGAGCCCGCCGTCGGCGAGATACTGGTGCACGTTGTTGTAGGCGACGTCACCGGCGACGACCAGTCCGAGCGCCGGCACGTGCAGCACCGTGGAATCGTCGCAGTCGCTGTGCCCGACCTCGATCGAATGCAGCAGGTGCCCCTCCAGGGTGAGGCCGTCGGCCGGGAGCACCTGTGCGGACACCTGTAGGTCGGGGAGCTGTCCGGGAAACAGGTTGTCCCAGAACGCCTTTCGCCGCCCGGTCGCCGACTGGTGCATGAGCCGGATGGTGCCCTCGGTGGCATGGACCGGCACCCCGGAAAAGCGTTCGGCCAGCAGTGACGCGCCGAACCAGTGATCGCCGTGGCCGTGGGTGATGTAGATGTGGGTCAGCCGCTTGCCGGAGTGTTCGACCCAGTCAGCGACCCGGCGGGTCTGCTCGACCGTGAACGGCGGGTCGACCAGGACCGCGTCGGCGCCGCCGGAGACGAGGGTGGTCGAGATCGGCGACCACTGCTGCCGCGCCCCGGTCGGCAGCGTGCCGGTGGTGGGAACCGGCTCGGACACGAACACCTCGTACGACAGCGCCGCCGTACTCGACTCGGGCATAGCCTGCTCCTTACTGGATCATCTTGTATCTTTGAGATGGAAGGTATCTTAAAGATAGAAGGCTGAGGGAGTGGATCATGTCACATCGCCGACTGGACGTCGAACACCTCCGGCCGTACTGCCCGTACTACGCCGCGGCGATGGACATGATCGGCCGCCGTTGGGCCGCGACCGTGCTGCGTGCGCTGCTCGGCGGCGCCAACCGGTTCAGCGACATCGCGGCGGCCGTCCCGGACATGACTCACAAGCTGCTGTCGCAGCGGTTGAAGGACCTCGAGGCCGACGGGCTCATCGAGCGCAGCGTGCACCCCACCACTCCGGTGCGGATCGACTACCGGCTGACCGAGAAGGGCGCCGCGCTCGGCCGGGTCCTGCTCGACCTCAATCAGTGGGCGCTGGAGTGGATCGAACTTCCGGCCGAGCCCTGACGTCATCAGCCTCAATCTCATCCGCCGGGCCAAGAAATGCATACCGGGGCATCTCTTGCTGCTCCATACCGCCGCGTGCCGATCCGTTTCGGACCGCCGAGCCGACGGGGCCGTTGGTGATCTTGTGGCTTCCTCGCCGGTGGCCTCACTTGACCTGCGCGGACGTAGCTTTCGGCAAGCACCGGATAGCCATGGAGGGGCCGCGAGTGCGCCGACCGGATGCTGATCTTCGGTAAACGCTATCGCCGGGCCGTGCAGGCCGTGCAGGCCGTGCTCATCACTCCATCGGCGACCACGGGATCCGGTGGCACCGGTAGGCGAGCCGGCGCGGCTCGGGTTGGACGACGCTCGTCCCTGGCGGATTGATCAGTAAATACTCGCAGGTCGCATGGCCTACATGCCGTACCGCCGTCGTCCTCCATCGCTGTCGGCCTTGACGAGACGAGACGACTTGTCTTGACCTTGTGGGGCCGATGTGCCAGCCTCTGAACCAAGACAAGACGAGTCGTCTCGCCTCGTTTGAGGCTCGCTGGTCGGCTCGCATGACGGGCTGCTCTTCTCCGGCGTGCAGTGATCGGGCGTGGTCGGTGCGGATGCCTCCTGTCTTTTCACTCTCCCCTTAGGAGGCCTTGTGCCTGATGCAGTGTCTCGACGATCGCTACCGAAGGCCGGTCTCGCCGCAGCGGTGCTCTTCGGCGCCTCGGCATGCGCCGGAGCGACCGGTGCCACGCCGGCGAACCATGCCGGGACGAGCCACGATTACTCCACGGTGATTTCAACTGAAGCCGGCGCCGTACGCGGCACGCTCGCCGCGAGCACGCGGCTGTTCCAGGGGGTCCCGTACGCGGCCCCACCGACCGGGTCGCTGCGCTGGGCATCCCCCCGGCGTGTCGCATCGTGGTCAGGAATCAGGGACGCGACCAAGCCCGGCAACCGGTGCGCGCAAGCGGAGGGCTTGATCGACAAGGCCAGCAATACCGAGGACTGCCTCTACCTCAACGTCACAACGCCCCGCCGCAGCAGCGCTCGCAAACTGCCGGTGATGGTGTGGATCCACGGCAACGGCTTCATCAACGGTGCCGGCAGCCTCTATGACGCGCAGCGTCTGGCGAGCACGGGCAACGTGATCGTGGTGTCACCCAATTACCGTCTGGGCATCTTCGGATTCCTTGCACATCCCGCCCTCGACCACGGCGCGGCCCGGCATCTTTCCGGCAACTTCGGGCTTGAGGACCAGCAGGCCGCGCTGCGATGGGTCCAGCGCAACGCCTCGGCATTCGGTGGTGATCGGGCAAACGTCACCATATTCGGCGAGTCGGCCGGCGGTACAAGTGTCTGCTCCCATCTGGCGGCCCCCAGCTCAGCGGGGCTCTTTCATAAGGCGATCGTGCAGAGCGCGGAATGCACCGGGAAGAAATGGTCGCCGGGTCCGCCGACCTGGTTCCCGCTACCGCGCACGGAGCGTGAACAGCACGGACTCGACGTCGCCTCCGAACTCGGCTGTTCCAATGTCCGTGCAGCCGCGGCCTGCCTGCGCGCCAAACCAGCGGAGGAACTCGCCAAGTGGTCCGACAACGGCCTCGGATCCGGGCCTACAACGGGGGGCGGCGTGCTTCCCCTCAGCCCGCAAAAGGCATTCGCCACAGGCCGCTTCAATCGCGTGTCGATCATCCAAGGAACCACGCGCGATGAACATCGCCTATTCACCGCCGCCATCGAGGCGGCGACCGGCAAGCAGACGACCGAGGCCGGCTACCAGGATGAAATCCACACGCTCTTCGGGCCGACCGACGCCGCGCGGATCCTGGCTCGATACCCCAGCGATCATTTTCACTCCGCCGGCGAGGCGCTGTCCGCCGTCGTGACGGACTGGGCGTGGGCCTGCCCCGTTCTTGATCGAAACCGCGCGCTGTCCGCATACGCCCCCGTCTACGCTTATGAATTCGGCGATGAGAACGTCCCGTGGTTCACCACCCTGCCGAAGCCGAACTTTCCCACCGGCGCGTTTCACGGTGGCGAACTGCAGTACCTCTTCGACGACGACCAGCTTCCCGGCCCGGCGACAACAGTGCAACGCCGGCTCTCCGACCAGATGATGCGCTACTGGAGCCAATTTGCACATACGGGAAACCCGAATGGTCGCAATCTGCCGAAATGGTCGCTATTTAAGGCGGGTGAACACGTCCAATCGCTGGCGCCGAGCGTGATCGGGTCAGTGGATCTCACCCAGGAACATCAGTGCATATTCTGGGCGTCAATCGATAACTGATCGCGTGACACGCCCCCGCCCACCCAGGGATGGCCCCGGCGAACCGCTAACCGCTCTCAGCGTCATGTGGCTGGTGCTCCTGCCGTTCGTCGGCTGGAACGGCCCCTGGCGGCTCTGGGCGGTGGCGGCCGTCGCCGTCCTGGGGTGGTGCTGGCGGTCATCGAGCACCACACCCGCCGCAAGGCAACGGCTGGGCGGAATCCTCAACGAGTACGAACATGCCGCTTGACCTGCCCGTACGAGGCTCTCGGCAGGGACAATCCCGCCGCCGGCCCGTCCGGCTCGGACGATCAAATGGCGGCCGGCGCCCGCCACTGCGCGGTGCCTATGATCGCCAGATGCCCCTAGGTCACCTTGGCGTCAATGTCCGGGACCTTGGCCGAGCCAAGGCGTACTACGACGAGTTCATGCCGCTGGTCGGCTTCGAAAGCTTCTTCGCTACCGACGACGAGTTCTCCTACCGTCCGGCCGGCGGGAAGCCAGGCACGTACCTGTTCTTCTATCCGGCGCTGGAGGACGGCGACTACTCGCGCCACCGTCCAGGTCTCCAGCATCTCGCTTTCATGCTGAAGACGCGGGAGGAGGTGGATCGACTGCACGAGTGGGCGGTCGAGCGGGGCGCGAACGTGCTCCACAAGCCCCAGGAGTTCCCGCAGTACGGCCCCGCCTACTACGCCGCGTTCTGGGAAGGCCCCGACGGCGTCACTCTGGAAGTCGTCTGCCACCGGTGACCGCGAAGAACCAGGCGCCGGGGATCGGAGCCGGGCCGTCCTGCGGCGCCCAGGTCAGCAGGATGCGGAGTGCGTCGTTGGACGGCGTCCTCGGTTCCGCGGTGAGGACCACGAGCCGTTGACCGCTGTCGTCCGGGCTGTTCCATCGGCAGAAAGAGACGATCGGCGAGCGTGCCGTATCACCGGCGAAGCTCACCGATTCCAGCGAGGGAATGTTGAGACTCCTTCGAGGCAGGAAAAAGAGATGGCACATCGACGATCAATGCACGTTCAGCCCGGCTAACAGCCTGCGGTCAGGGGCTCATGCGGGAACCGGTGGAGGAGCCGGTTCGCTGGCCGAGGCGGCGTCGCGCAGTGCCGTCTCGACTCGGCGGTTGCTGGTCATCGTGGCCGTGACGGCGGTCATGGCCAGGAGGAGGCCGCCGGCGGTGTAGAGCGGGGTGCGCAGGTCGTAGGTGGTGGCCAGCCAGCCACCGAGCACGGCGCCGAACGGGGCGGCGCACATGGCGAGCATGCGGGAAGTGGAGGTGACCCGGCCCATCAGGTGGGCCGGGACGACCGCCTGCCGCAGCGAGGGTGCGAGCACCATCGTGGCGCCCATGCCCGCCCCGCAGACGGCGAGGGCAAGCCCGGCCACGTAGGGGTTCGGGGCGGCGGCGAGCCCCAGGACGGCCACTCCTTCGACCATGGCCGTGCAGGTCAACGCGGTGCCGGTGCCGAGTCGCCGGCCGAGGAAGGAGGCGATGCCCGCGCCGAGCAGGCCACCGGTGGCCTCCGCGGTGAGGAGCAGGCCGAAACCGAAGGCGCCGATCCCGAGACGTTCGTGCGCGAAGAGCGCCAGGACGGTCTCCACAGCGACGAAGGCGATGTTCCCGACCGCCGGGCGGAGCGCGAGCCCGAGCAGCAGCCGGTCCCGGAAGACGTATGAGGCCCCGGCTCGGGCTTGGCGCAGCAGTGACTCGCTGGCGGCTGCCGCAGGCCGCGGCACGGTGGGCAGCGATCGTACGAGCAGGGCGGAGAGCGCGAACGACACCGCATCGGTGAGCAGCGGGACCGCCCGCCCGAGCGCCAGCAACGCACTGCCCGCAGGTGGTCCCGCGAAGCCGGACGCGGCGGTCTGGGCGCCGCGCAGGCGGGAGTTGGCGCGTTGCAGGAGTGCGGGGTCGCGGCCGAGCAGATCGGGCAGGTACGCCGTGGCGGCCGTATCAAAGAAGAGACCGCCGAGGGCGAGCAGGAAGGCGACGGCCGCGAGCAGCCCGGTGCTCAGCACGTCCAGCGCTGCCGCTGCCGCGGCCATCGCGAGCAGCGCCGCGCGCGCCACGTCCGCGACCCACATGGTGCGGTGGCGGTCCCAGCGGTCCACCAGCGCACCGCCGAGCGTTCCGAACAGCAGCCAGGGCAGCGTCCCGGCCGCCGTGACGGCGGCCAGCGCCATCGGATTCCGCGTCACGGTCAATGCCAGCAGCGGCAGCGCGGCATGCGTCACCCCGTCACCGAGCGAGGACACGGTCTGCGCGGTCCACAGTCGCCCGAACCCGGTCGGGGGCTTCGCCGTATCATCGGTCAGCTTCGGGATCAATTGGCATTCCCCTCGATCTGCTGGCCCAGGGCCGGCCGGAACGGCGCGATCCCGTTCACGGCGGCGGAGAGGGGCACGCGCTCGACGGCGCGCACCCCGTGCTCTCTGTGGTTCATGGCAGCAGGTGGGCGGCCTTGACCGAGTGGAAGTGGATCACCACGTCGAAGGACTTGCCGAGGGAGGCCTGGAATGCCTGCTCGGGTGTCCAAAAGCCGCCGCCGATCACCCGGGTGGGCCGTTGCCGGGCCAGCCACTGCTTCGCCGCCGGCGGCGTCGTGCGGGTGTCGAGGATGAAGTCGCGGTAGCGGACCTGGTCCAGGACGTACTCGTTGTAGCCGGAAGGTGCGGCCTCGACCGAGCCCTTACAGGTCATGGGCCGTTCGGCGGGCTTCGGGCAGTCGCCCTCGGCCGAGGTGTAGTTGTAGCCGCCGCGGTCGAAGCTGGTGCCGACGGTCACGAAACGGTCGCCGAGCCGCTTGCGCAGCAGCCCGCCCATCGGGCCGGGGACGTACGTGGTGTCGATCGGGGTGTAGCTGAGGTGTGCGTTCAGCCCCGACACCTGGATCTTGGCGCCGGTCGTCCTGTTCCACCACGCGACGTTGTCCGCCAGGACGGTGTCCCGGTAGAGCGCGGCCTCGCGCCGGCCCTCAGCGGTGCTCTGGTCGAAGGCGAAGTCGGTGAAGGTCTGCGACAACGCGCGGGCGTGCTGCACCACCCACCCGTCCGCGCCCTGCTTCTGCAGCGACTGGAGCGCCTGAGCGGCGCGCTTGGCGTAGTCCTGCCGTTTCTCCAGGGGGACGGCGAGCGCCTGCCCCATGTACTCGCCCGCGTTCTTGGTGGTGGGCCGGAGACCGTCGTACAGCTTGGTGAACTCGTCCAGTTGGTCGGGATGGTGCTGCTTGACGTAGCCGAGGACCTTGTCGAACAGGATGTCGCCCGGGTAGAGCAGGTCGGCGCCCATGAACTGGACCTTGCGGGCGTGGGTGGCGTTGTAGGAGCGCATCCACTGCACCAGGCCGAGGAACTCGCTGTTGTCGAACAGGTCGTAGGGTCCCTTGACCTCATCGCGGAAGATGGCGCGCGGATCGCCCTTGCCGTCCAGCACATAATCGTTGAGCCGCACGCCGGTGCTCCAGCTCAGCTCTCGCGCGAAGGTCGTGAACCCCTTCTCGGTCACCAGATAGCGCAGCAGCCGCTGGTTGAGCGTGTAGAACTCGGCGCTGCTGTGGGTGGCCTCGCCGACGCCGACCACCTGCGCGTCACCGACCATGGCGCCGAAGGCGTCCAGGTCACGCGTGAGCGGCTTGGCCGCGGTGTCGAGCGCGGCAATGACGTCGGTGCTGGTGTCGGTGTCGGCGAAGGCCGGGGTGGCGGTCGCGGCCAAGGCGAGACCAAGGGCGGCGATCACGGTTCTCATGAACGGGGTTCCTGTCAGTGACGTGTGACGAAGCGCGCCGGGCTGCGCTGGCAGCCCGGCGGTGAACGGTCGACAGCTCAGATCTTGGGGCCGAGGAAGCAGCCGCCGGAGGCGTCGATGACCTGGCCGGTCACCCACCGGCCCGCCGCCGAGGCCAGGAAGGCCACCACGTCGGCGACGTCCTCGGGCTGCCCGACGCGCGGGACGGCGTTGCCGGTGCCGACCATCTGCTGGACCTCGGGGTTGCCGAGCATCCACGGGTTCATGTCGGTCACCGTCGGTCCGGGCGCCACCGCGTTCACGGTGATGCCGCGGCCGCCGACCTGCTGGGCCAGCGAGCGGGCGAGCACCTCGACGCCCGCCTTGCTCATCGCGTACGGCGCCTCGGGCATCGCGATCCGGGTCGCCGCGGTGGTCACGTTGACGATGCGGCCGCCGTCGTTGAGCAGCGGCAGCGCCCGCTGGACGATGAACAGCGGCGCCTTGGTGTTGATCGCCAGCAGCCGGTCGAACGCCTCGGGGGTGATCGCGTCGATCGGGCCGCCGGTGTTGATGGCGGCGTTGTTGACCAGGATGTCCAGCCGTACCTGGCCGGTCCACGCGGAAAGGCCCGCCTCCAGCCCGGCGAACAGCGCGTCCACATCCCCGGGCACGCCCAGCTCGGCCCGGACCGGGAACGCGCGGCCGCCGTCCTTCTCGATCAGCCGCACGGTCTCCAGCGCGGCGGCCTCGTTGCTGCCGTAATGCACGGCGACCAGCGCGTCTTCGGCCGCCAGCCGCCGTGCGATGGCCCGGCCGATCCCTCGCGAAGCCCCGGTCACCAGTGCCGTCTTACTCATTGATTCCTCCGGAATGAGGCGGATTGCCTGACCGATAGGATCGACGAGTCCCGTCACCTGGAACAACGCCGAAGAACGCAAGGGTGGATTAACCCACGAGTTAACGCCGCGGGAGGGTCGTGGAGCTACGTGACATCGAGATCTTCCTGACGCTGGCCGAGGAGCTGCACTTCGGCCGGACCGCCGAACGGCTGTGCGTCTCCCCGGCCCGGGTCACCCAGGCGATCAAGAAGCAGGAGCGCCGGCTCGGTGTCCCGCTCTTCGAGCGGACCAGCCGCTCGGTACGGCTGACGGCAGCAGGACAGCAGCTGTATCGCGAGCTCAGCGCGGGATACCGGCAGATCATGGACGGCATCGAAGCCGTCTCCGCCACGGCCCGCGGCATCAGCGGCACGCTGCGGGTGGGTTCCATGGGCGGCGCCAACGCGTGGAAGATCGACCCCATCGTCATGTTGTTCCAGGCCAGGCATCCAGCCGTCCGGCTGCTCCACCGCGACATCAACACGGTCGATCCGCTGGCCTTGCTCCGCTCCGGCGAGATCGACGTGGGCACCCTCTGGCTCCCGCTGCGCGAGCCCGACCTGACCGTCGGCCCCGTCACCCACACCTCCTCGCAGGTGCTCATCGTCTCGGCCGGTCATCCCTACGCCGCCCGCGAGTCGGTGTGCCGGGAAGACTTCGGCGACCTGACCTTCCCCGCCCATGCCTCGCCGATCCCGGCGTACATGGAAGAGTTCTTCCAGCCCTTCCGCACCCCCGCAGGCCGGCCGATCGCGCGCGGGCCCCTGGTCACCAACTGGGACGACCTGCTCAAGACCGTCGGCGCAGGCCAGGCCGTGGCCGCGGGAGTCGCCGAGGCCGCGGCCTTCTATCCCTGGCCCAACCTCGTCTACCTGCCCATACTGGACGCCCCACCGGTCTCCTGGGTGCTCGCCTGGCGTACGGCGGCAGAGAACGACCTCATCCGCAGCTTCGTCCAGGCGGCCCGGGACGCTGAGCACGGAACCGCGTGACACCGGGATCTTCCTGACGTCGGCCGAGGAGCTGCACTTCGGCCGGCCCGGGACACAAGATCAAGGCAGGCTTCGGGCCGGTGAGCCGCGCGGGCCGAGCCGGAGACCACCCACGAACGCCCGGACCCCCACCTGACCTGCGCCTCGGACCCAGTGTCCACACAACTCCAACCAGCGCTGCGAGCAGAGCGGCGGTTGCGGCGGCGGTGACGGCGGTGGAGCGGAGGCGGGCCACTGTCGTGATCGACCGGTCCGCTGTCCAGGCCGGACACCTGCAGCTGAGAGGGCCGGGCGAACTCGTCGGGGTGGCGGCGTTCCAGCCCCCAGGCGGCCGTCGGCCAGTCCGGCGGCGCGACGTCCTCCTCCACGAGGTGGCCGGTGGCGGGGTCGCGGTAGCGCCGGGTCCGCCGGCGCACCACGTGCCCGCCCTCGGCGGCCCGGTCGACCCGCGTCACGTTGGCATGCCGCCCGTGCGCGCGCGTGACGGCCTCGCAGAACTCGCGGAAGAGCTCCTCGGCGGCCACGGGCTCCCGGGCGTCGAGGGCATCTTGGGCGGCGCGGCCGCGGGCCATCCAGCGGTAGAACGTCGCCTCGCGGATCCCGGCGTACACCGCAGCGGCGTGGTCCGGCCGCGCCGTGCTCCGCAGCGCGATCTGCCGGAACTCCCGTCCCTCCGCCAGCACCCATGGCCCCACCGCAGCGAACACCACGCTCACCTTGGAGACCGGCGTGAGGTGTCTGCAGTCGCAGTAACCTCACTTCGTCCCCTTAGCAGATGCTGCAATGAATACCTCTCTGCGCGGCGGCGAAGTTGTCCCTAGATCGGACGTTCGTGAGTTGGGACTGTGACTCTCGACTGTGCGGACAGTCCCCCGGGAGGGCTCCTATCGCGGTGCGCCGGGTCATCCGGCTTCAAGAATGGCGCAGAGGGCTGTGTTCGGTGGCTTTTGAACGTTGATGCCCATCATCCAACCGTCCTTGGAGGTGCGGATGATGTTGAACACGAGCGTGGAGCCGGCGGGTTGCTTGTCGGGATGGATCACGGCGACCGCCTTCGAACCTGAAGAGGCGGATTGGTCGATGAATCCGGGAGCGGGCACGATGTTGTCGTTGTCGCAGGGTTCGGCGCCGGACTTGGGAAAGTTCCGGACGAGTACGAGGTTGCGCACCCCGTAGTCGGAGAGCTTCTGCCGGAGCCCCCGCAGGTGGTCGATGTCGTTGAAGGTGAGGGTGATGGATCCGTCGGGGTGGCGCACCACCGCGTAGGCGGGTTCGCCTGTCACCGAGTCGATGGTCGCCGGGACCGCAGCGCAAAGGCTGGTCACCGCGACGGCGGCGACTGCGATTCGTGCCGGCCTGCGCCATCTGGCCGCCGCTCTCGGCTCGGTCGGCTGCGTCTGCTCGGCGATCAAGGGAGTGAGCTCTGTCAGGAGGCGTTCTTTGAACCCGGTGAGAGGTGGCGGTGCGGTGGGTGTGGGCATGAGTTTCTCCTCAGACCAGTGCGATGGGAGTGGTGGGATCGGCGTCGCAGGTCTGGACGGCCGCCTGCAGGGCGCGTCGGGCGCGGTACAGGCGTACCCGGGCCGTGACCGGCCGGATGCCCAATGCCGCGGCGGCCTCTGTCACTGTGAGGCCATCGACCGCGATCAACTCCAGCACGGCGCGTTCGCCGACGTGCAGGGCGGCCATCTCCATGTAAACGCGGCGGGCCCCTTCTGCCGCGTCGATGCGTTCTTCGAGATGGCCGATGTCGTCCGCGTCGAGTAGCCGTCGGCCGGCCACTTTGGCCTCGGTATCCCGTTGCCTGGAAGCCCGGCGAGCATGAGAGGCGATGACATTCCGCGCGATGCCATAAAGCCAGGCCCGTGGACCGCCGGCACCGCCGCGGTAGGAATCCGCGGACTCGATGACCGCGACGAAGACGTCAGCCGTCAGGTCCGCGGCTAGGTGCGGGTCGGCTACACGACGTACCACGAAATGCAGTACGTCATCCACATGTCGCAGGTAGAAGGCGGTGAAAGCGGTAGAGTCGGTGCCGCACAGCCTCGGGTCGGGATCGGCTGTATGACGTCCGTCCTGCGACCGCTCTGTGGCCGGTTCCCGTTTTATTCGTCTCACAACCATAAGTGGTCGCCGCCGCCGAAGACGTTACCGCCGCAGGTCACCTCACCTGTAAACACAGCCGGCGGGATACACCGTCAGCGCCGACCGACTTGCTGCCCTCTCGCCTTCAGTTGCGAACAGGCGGCGGCAAGGCGGTCACCACGGGATGATGGGCGGCTGCGTTCTTGCGACTGGCCTACTTGACCGCGGCGAGCGCCTTCGCGCCCACACGGCGACCACCTGAGCCGCTCGTCGGAAGTCACGGCTTGGGCAGCCAGGAGACCTTCCCCGCCAGCGCCACCGAACCGATGAACGCCACGATGTCGATCAGGGCGTGCGCGACCAGCAGCGGCATCACCCGGCCCCAGCGGCGGTACAGCCGGGCGAAGATCAAGCCCATCACCATGTTGCCCGCCAGGCCGCCCAGGCCCTGGTAGAGGTGATAGCTGCCGCGCACGACCGCACTCGCCGCATCGGCCTTCCACGGGGACCAGCCCAGCTGGTCGAGGCGATGCAGCAGGTAGCCCAGCACGATGACCTCTTCGAGCACCGCGTTCTGGACCGCCGACAGCACCAGCACCGGGATCCGCCACCACACGTCCCCCAGCGTCGAGGGGACGACGGTCAGGTTCGCCCCCACGCCCCGCGCGGCCAGGTAGAGGCCGAGCCCGGATCCGCCGATAACGGCCGCCACCCCGGCGCCGCGCAGCACATCCGTACCGCGGGGGACCCACCCGGCGCCCAGCGTCGGCCCCAGCGGTTCGCCGCCGCGGCCCATCAGATGGGCGACCAGCGCGACCGGCACCAGCGCGGTCGCCAGCGAGAACAGTTGCCAGGCCAGGCCCAGCCAGGGACGTCCGGGCGCGGCGTCGGTGACCAGCGACGCCGCCTGGTCGTTCAGGGCCTTGCCGGCGGTCACCGAGCCAAGGAAGGAGATGAGAGCCGACACCCCTGAGGCGCCCAGCGAGAGCGCGAACACCAGCCACACCTCACGGGTGAGCACCCGGCGTCCAGGAAGCGACGGAGGGACTGCTTCGGCCACGGCGACGATCGTCGCACGAGAAGAGGGGCCTGGTCGCAGCAGGGCCCGCCCCGGGATCCCGCACATCACCGCGAACCTCGAAAAGGCTAAGCCGGGCGACATCCTGCTGTGCCACGACGGCGGCGGCGACCGCTCCCAGACCGTCGCGGCCCTGCGCACCGTCATCCCCGCACTCAACCTGACCTTCGTCGTCCTCTGACAAGGAACGCGTGGCCGGCGACCAGCCGCGAACTTGGGCGTCCGGTAAACCGCCCGGTGAACGACGAAAGGAGCCCCACCCCATGAAGGAGTCGGCGTGGCCAACCAGCGAGTCTGGTCATGATGACCAGTGACTCAGAGCGAGCTGGATGAGCGCTGGGACACCGTGATCGGTCAGAACATTCCGTGCGGGTGGAGCACCTGTTCGGGGACCGGTTGAACGACGTCCCAGTGCTCGACGATCTTGCCCGCGTCGAGGCGGAAGAGGTCGACGGTGGCGAGGTCGCCCTGCGGGGTGGCCACATGGGTGTGCACGGCGACCAGGTCGTCGTCGGCGAGCACGTGCTTGGCCGCCACGGTCGCGTCCCGCAGGTGCGCGCTGCCGGGTCCGCTCAAGAAGTCCGCGAACGCTCGGCGCCCCGACTGGGTCGCGGGGTCATGCGCCACGCGCGGGTTATGCGATACGAAATCCTCGCCCAGCAGTTCAGTGAAGCCGGCAATGTCGCCCGCGCCGAATCGGGAGACGGCCTCCAGGACGAGCAGCCGGTTCTGGTCGGTGAGTACTGGCGATGTCATGTCGTGCCCTTCGGGTCCGGTGGTCGGTATCCACCTGGTGAGACGGATGCGGGTCCGCCGACGTCACGCGTGACGTCGGCGTCCCCTGGATCGTCTTGTTGATGAGGTCTTGTACGGGAGGTGCGATGGACGCGGCGGGCGAGCTATTCGAAAGGCACCGGGCCCCGCTTTCGGCAGCGGCGTACCGGATGCTCGGTAACCGGGCAGATGCCGACGATGTCCTGCAAGAGGCATGGCTTCGCTGGAGCCGAGTGGACCACCGCTCGGTCAACGACCCCGGCGCGTACCTGTTCCGGCTGGTGACCCGCCAGGCGATCGACGAGCTTCGCAGGATACGGGCGCGCCGGGAAGTACAAGCCGACCAGGATCGGCCGGACGAGCCACCGGCCGGCCCGTCCACCGGGCAGCGACCGGGCGACGAGGTGGCGGCGGGCTTGTTGGTCGTCATGGAAACCCTGGCTCCGACAGAGCGCGCGGTGTTCCTGCTGCACGACGTGTTCGGCTTCTCGCACGCGGAGATCGCGGTCATCGTCGGACGTACCGAAAGGGCGGTCCAGCAGATGGCGTACCGGGCCCGGCGGCATGTCCGAGCGCGCCGCCCGCGGTTCCGGCCCACGCCGGGCGATCACCGGGCGACCACCGAACGCTTCCTGGCCGCGGCCGCCCTCGGCGGTGACCTGGCCGGCTACGGCAGGGCATGCGCCTCAGCCTGAGCGCTGATCCGCACGGCTCCGGCCTGCATGCCAGAGCTCCAGGCTCTCGATAAGCGAGGTGCATGCCGTGCGGACGGGCTCGAACCACGAGCGACATCCTTGATCAACGACAGGTGTGGTGGTGACCCGAACGGGTGATCTCGCCGGCCTCGATGGCTCGCTGAGTTGGCAGGGGGGCAGCGGAGTAGCTGATGCAGGGCTGCGGATTCGCGTCCGCAGGAGTCCGGGGTTCCCTGCTCTGGTCCGCTCGGCTGCCGGTCGCTGCGGGCGATGTGCCCCGGCTTGTGGGGGCCTACAGGTAGCGCCTCTCGGGCTTGGGTGGGGTGGTTGGAGGCCCGGATCGAGCCGCCGAGCCATCAGGGGAACGAAGTGGGGCATCCCGGGCGGGGTCAGGGGTGGTGGGTCGCGTGGGACTCGAACCCACAACCTACGGATTAAAAGTCCGGAGCCCTCGTATCAGGTCGGCACCCCCTGTGTCGCTCTGTGTCGACCTGTCCGTATGAAGCCCCATCCTTGTGTTGCTCCATGCCGTCGTGTGCCGATCCGTTTCGGAACCGCCGAGCCGACAACGAGCCGACAGGGGCCGCCGTTGGCGATTGTGGCTTCCTCGTCGGTGGCCCCACTTGACCTGCGCGGACGTAGTTTTCGGCAAGCACAGTCTTGACCCCCGATTCGCCGCGACGGCCTTCATCGCCGACCACTCATTCGGGTAGTTCGGACGCACCTTGGTGACCATGCGCACCGCACGCTCACGAAGCTCAGGAGGGTAGGGGGACGGACGTGCCATGACTCGATCCGCTCAAGGAATCGAGCCTCCATCAGACCCGGCGCGGTTCAGAACGACGATGCGGTAATCGTGGACCGCGCCTGGTCAAGTTTTGGCGCGACGGCTGAGGGGGCGTCCCGGTCGTGGCCATCACCCGCCGACTGCGCTTCGGCGCCCGCGTCATGGAGCTGTGCCGCGAGATCGTCCTGCCCGCCGACCGCGTGGTCCTCGACTACCCCCATCGACCTGGACACCTGGCCCCGCGGGAGGCCGGCCGGCGGCATCGACGTCACCTACGACGTGCCGGTGCCGGTCACGTCGCCGGCCGGCGAGGTCGACCTCCCACGGGGAGATGCCCGGCGCGTGGCGCCGCGGGGTGTGGGGGCGCTGTTTGGGGTGCTCGCGCCGCTTGAGGCGCGGCGGGTTTTCCGCGCGGGCGGGAAACCCGGATGCTCGAGAGGTGGAGATTGCGCTAATTTGCACGGTTCCCCCTTTCGATGATGGAGAGCATGATGACCTCACGTCCGTCCCCCCGCCTGCCGCGGATCGCCGCGACCGTCGCGGTGTCCGCGCTGCTGCTGAGCGCCGCGGCCTGCGGGTCCGAGAAGGACCGGGGGGCGTCCAGGGGCGCCTCGGGGGCGCCCGCCGCGGCGTCGCCGAGTGCCGGCGCGTTCGCGGGCAAGAACCCGGACCAGATCCTGCAGGAGGCGCAGACCGCGCTGCGCGGCGCCAAGTCGCTTCGGGTCGCGGGGGTCATGTCCAGCGACGGCGAGACCACCAAGATCGACCTGGTCACCGACGGCACCCGGGCCAAGGGCGTGCTGACCATGCCGGTAAAGGGCAGCAGCGTGACGGTGCAGATCATCAAGATCGGGTCCCGGAGCTACTTCCGCGGCCGCGACCTGTGGCTGAAGGCCGGCGGTCCCGCGCTCGCCAACCGGGTCGGGAACCGGTGGGTGCTCGGCAACGCGCGGATGGCGCTGCGGTTCTCGGTCTTCGTCGCGCCCGCGGGGTGGGCGAAGATCCTCGACCCGGACGGGCCGGTCACCCGGGGGGCCGACGTCGCCCTCGACGGCAAGCCCGCGGTCACCCTGAAGGACGACTCCGAGGCCCTGCTGTGGATCTCCGCGCAGGAGCCGCACTATCCGCTGCGGCTCGGCGGGGGCGATTCCTCCGGCAGCGGCGAGATGAACTTCACCTACGACGTCCCCGTCCAGGTCGCGGCGCCCAGGAACGTAGTTGATCTGTCCAAGGGGGCCGTCGGGATCTGACGTCAGGTCCGGGGAGCGGTGGCGGCGCCAGGGCCGTGCCGCGGCGGTCATGGCGGCGTGTCGCCCACGTCGATGAGGTGATACGGCGTAAAGAGACGGATGTGCTCGTCGGCGGCCCTTTCTGGCCGGTATGGGTGGAGTTTTCGGTAAACGCACCGCCGTGAGCTCCTCGACCGCACTCTGATCTGGAACGATCGGCACCTGCTCCATGCACTCCGCGAGTTCGAGACCTTCTACAACCAGCATCGGCCTCACCAGGGCATCGCCATTGCCCGCCCGTTGAAGCCACTGCCTCCACCGATCACCGAACCCGACGAGATCGCCGACCTGAACGTCCGAAGAACCCACCATCTGGGCGAAACCCTCAACGGGTACGAACATGCCGCTTGACCTGTGCGGACGAGGTTTTCGGCAGGGTCAACCTCCCCCCGCGGTCCGGCTCAGCGGATAATGAGCCTTATCCGCTGAGCCGACCGTCGGACTCAGCGGATAACGTTCTCCCCGGCCCCGCCGCAGCGGGGAAGAAACTCAGCGGATAACAACGGGGAGCGAGCGATGGCCGGTAACAGCCCGGACGACGACCGGCGGACCGTCGTGCCGCTCCGCCCCGCCGGCGGCGGCCGCGCCGCCAGCCGGGGCACCATCCGGCATCCCGGCGGCGCACCGGCAGCGGCCGAGTCGGCGCCCGAGCCCAGGCTCGGCGCCGAGCTGGCTGCGACCGCCGAACGCGCCCTGGCCGACGTCGAGCGGCACCTGGACCGGGCCGCACTGTCCCCGCACACTGTGCGGGCCTACCGGCGCAACTGCCGGGCGTTCACGACGTGGCTGGCCGCGCACGCCGCCGACCATCCCGACGCCTTCGCCGACGTGGTCGGCCGGGGTGATGGAGTGTCCCGTGCGGGGCCTGGGATGAGGTCTGGGATGAGGTCTGGGCCCCGCACGGGACGGGGTTGTCAGCGCTTCATGAGGGCGAAGACTCCCCAGCCGAGGTACTCACGCGTGGAGCGCGCGTAGCGGGCGGGTTCGGTGGTGAGTTCTTCCCGTACTTCGGGGGCGAGTTCGTCGTCGGGGTTCTGGTCGAGCCAGCGGCGCATGGTGAGCCACTGGGCCGCGGCGTAGCGGTCCCAGCTGTTCTGGTCGGCCAGCATCATTTCCACCACGTCGTACCCGAGTTCCTGGAACTGCTCGATCAGTTCCGGGAGTTCCAGGAAGTCGGCGATGGCGGTGGCGTGGCACGCCTTGGCGGTCTCCTCGTCCGACGGGGTCTGCCGCCAGTACGGCTCGCCGATCAGCATCATTCCTGCGGGGCGGAGGCTGCGCTGGAGCAGCTCGGTCGTTCCGGCGACGCCGTTGCCGATCCAGGTGGCGCCGACACAGGCGGCCAGATCGACCGGCTGGTCGGCGACATGGCCGGCGGCGTCGCCGTGAAGGAACTCGACCCGGTCGGCGACGCCGAGTTCGGCGGCGCGGGCGCGGGCCTGGGTGGTGAAGAGCGTGCTGATGTCGACCCCGGTACCCGTGAAGCCCAGGTCACGTGCCCAGGTGCACAGCATCTCGCCCGAGCCGCTGGCCAGGTCGAGCACCCGGGTCCCAGCGGGAAGGCGGAGGGATTCGCCCAGGGCGGCGAACTTGTCCGCGGTCAGCGGGTTGTGGATTCGGTGGCTGCTCTCGCGGATGGTGAAGATGCGGGGAAGGTCCATGACCTGGTTCCTTTCCGTCATGCCTTGAAGTTCGGGGACTGCTTGAGGGCGCGCACCTGGCGCGCGATCTGCTTCTTCGGCCGCTCCAGCTCGGCGCGCAGCCGCGCGTCGGTGCGGGAGCCGGCGTGGGTGTTCTCGCGCTGCAGCCGGTGGTAGCTGTCCAGGCGCCGCCGGGTGAGGTGGCCGTCCTCGACGGCCGCCAGCACCGCGCAGCCCGGTTCGGTGGCGTGGGCGCAGTCGGCGAAGCGGCAGTCCCCGGACAGTTCGATGATTTCGGCGAAGGCCTGGTCCAGGCCCTCGTCGGCATCGTGCAGGCCCACGCCGCGCAGGCCTGGGGTGTCGAGCAGGACCCCGCCGTGGGGCAGCGGCACCAGCTCCCGCCAGGCGGTGGTGTGCCGGCCCTTGCCGTCCCCGTCGCGCACCGCGCCGGTGGCCAGGCGGTCCTCGCCCAGCAGGCGGTTGCCGAGGGTGGATTTGCCCGTTCCCGAGGGCCCGAGCAGGACGACCGTGCCCGACAGGACCGCAGTGAGGACGTCCAGGCCCTCGCCGGTGGCGGCACTGGTGACCAGCACCTGCGTGCCCGGGGCCACCGCGGCCACTTCGGCGGCCGCCCAGGTGGGGTCGGTGGACCGGTCGGCCTTGGTGAGCACCACCACGGGTGTGGCGCCGCTGTCCCAGGCCAGGGCGAGCATCCGCTCGATCCGCCCGAGCTTGAGCGGATCGGCGAGGGAGACGGCCACCGCCACGGTGTCGACGTTCGCGGCCAGCACCTGGGCTTGGGATGTGCGCGAGGCGGTGGAGCGGACCACGGCGGTCCGGCGCTCCAGTACCTCCACCACGGTGGCGGAGGCGGCCGCGGTGGCCGGCCGGACGGCCACCCAGTCACCGGTGCACGGCCTCAGCCGGTCACCGGTGTCCGGGACGGCCGCTGCGCGGACGGGCCCGGTCTCGGCGACGACGTCGCACGCGCCGCGCTCGGCCCGCACCACGCGGCCCGGAACCAGTCCGGCGGCCCGCGACGGGGCGAAGGAACGCTCACGTTCGGCGTCCCAGCCGTAGTCGGCCAGCGTCAGAACGCGCGCAGGAGAAGAGAGAGAAGATCCGTGTGAAGTGCGTTGATAAAACAACGTGGAGACCCTTGAAAGGGGGCCCCGCCGGACGGCAGGCGTGCCCAGAGCACTCCCTAGGAGGGAGGAAGGCAGGCGAAGGTCAGGACGAGACCCGGGAAGTGAGGATGGTCCGGGCACCGCGCACAGCGGTGGTCTCCACGACAGTCATCAACTCACCTCCTTCATCTCCATAAGCGAACCGAATTGTCGCTGCTGCAACTACCGTATCACCCGCCGTGAACGTCGATGCGGTCGTGGCCGACGACAAACGTGTCGTTTCACCAGGTTGGCGTGCCAGCGCAGCAGTGTGCCGGGCGTGATGAGCATCCCGATTCGTCCCGGCGAGGGGCAGCAGCCGGGCCAGAGTTGAGATCAGCGCACGGTCGGCCCATGAGAAACGAGGCTGGGAGGTCTGTCGCTGCACCGCCAACTGGTGGCGCAGCAGCAGGATCTCGATGTCCTTCGACCGGTCGGACCGGCCAAGGAGAACAAGCCACCCGGCGAGCCGGATGACGGCCAGATACAGGAACCGAAGAGCCACAACCCCGATGCTGAACGCTCCGGGTGATCGCGTCCGGCGAACCGTGAAACCCCAGCTCAACGGCTATGGCCGAGTTTCCGGCACGCACACGTGCTCGTTCGCCCAAGCACGGATATCGCCTGAACGCCCGTCCTGGTGTTGGCGCCACTGCTCCCGGACCTCTTGCCACCCCTGAGCGTCCTGAGGCGACGGCCGCTTCCCATGAAGGGATGCAGTGCGGCGCGAAGCCTGGCAGCGTTGGGCCCCACTGAGATTGATCTCGTATGGCGCCTCGTCGATGCGAACGGGGCCTCCGGCGCAGGAGCGAGCCTTCGGATTCGCTCCCGAGGAAGCGAGCTGCTGAAAGACCGGGCGGCACTGGCCGCGGGGTCTGCGGGCGACATGACCGGCTTGAGCGGGAGAAGAGTACGCGGTTTCGAGGCACTGCCAGGGCGGATGCAGGCCCCGGATCGAGCCGCCGAGCAGCCAGAGGAGCAAAGTGGGGCATGCCGGGCGGCGGGCAAACCGGACAAACTCGCGTTTGCCCTGGTCAGGGGTGGTGGGTCGCGTGGGACTCGAACCCACAACCTACGGATTAAAAGTCCGGAGCTCTGCCAATTGAGCTAGCGACCCGTCCAGCAAGCGTACCGAGAGGGGGGAGGGGTTCGCGACGGGGTTACCGGGTGGGGGTGAGTCGGACGGGGAGGTGTTTGAGGCCGTTCTGGAAGTTGGAGGCCAGGCGGGCGGGGGGACCGGTGCGGTCGATGCGGTGGGGGAGCAGTTCGCGGAAGATCGCGCGCATCTGGGTGCGGGCCAGGTGGGCGCCGAGGCAGAAGTGGGGGCCGAAGCCGAAGCTGACGTGGTCGTTGGGGCTGCGGGTGACGTCGAAGCGGTCCGGGTCGGGGAAGACGGTCTCGTCGCGGTTGGCGGACGCGTGGTAGACGACGACCTTCTGGCCGGCCTTGATGTCGCGGCCGGAGAGGGTGAGGTCGGTGGTGGCGGTGCGGCGGAAGTCCATGACGGGCGGCCAGTAGCGGAGCATCTCCTCGACGGCGGAGGGGAGCAGGGACGGGTCGGCGCGGAGGCGGGCGAGTTCGGCGGGGTGGTCGAGGAGGGTAAGGAGGCCGCCCGGGATGCCGTTGCGAAGCGTTTCGTTGCCCGCGACGGCGAACAGGAAGAACATGTTCTCGAACTCGTGCGGGGTGAGTCCGCCTTCGAGCATGCGGGACATGATGTCGTCCGACGGGTTCTGCTTCTTGACGGCCGCCAGTGCGTGGGCGTAGGCGAACATGTCCGCGAGGGCGGCGTAGGAGCGCGGGTTGACGGGGCGGCCGTCCGGGTGGACGAACGAGGTGGGGCGGTACTGCATGGCCTTCTGGGCCATCGCGCTCATGTTGGCGGTGTCGGCCGTGGAGAGACCGGCGTACTCGTCGTCTTGGTAGCCGATGACGCGGGACGCCCAGTCGTACAGGAGTCGGCGGTCGCTGTCGGGGACGCCCATGATGTGGGCGAGCGTCCACACGGGGAGGTCTGCGGCCAACTCGACGAAGTCGGTTTCCTTATGCAGGGCCGAGGCGATGAGGGCGCGTGCTCGTTGGTCGATGGTCTGCTCTAGAGCGCGTATTGCGCGGGGCGTAAAGGCCGCTGCGACGATGCGGCGCAGGCGGGAGTGGTCGGGTGGGTCCTGGTTGAGCATCATCGCGCGGACGAACGCCAGGTCTTCGGGCGTGTCGGGGTCGCGGATCTGGGTGGCGCCGAGGTTGGACGAGAAGAGGCCGGGGGAGCGCAGGACGTGCTTCACGTCGGCGTGGGAGAAGACCGCCCAGTAGCCGCTGCCTGCGGGCCAGGAGCCGACGGCGGGTTCCGGGACCCAGGCGACGGGTGATTCCGCGCGCAGTTTCCGGAAGGCGTCGTAGGGGACTCCGGCGGCATAGGTGGCGGGCTGGAAGATCTCCTCGTGCATGCCCACAGCGTGCATCATGGCGGTGTGACGGTGAAGCCTGAGGACGCTGCCGGGATCCTTCGTGACAACTTCGCGCCCTGGGTGCTGGACCTGGGGCTCGTTGTAGAGGAGGTGGGGGACGGCACCGCAGTGCTGCGGTTGCCGTGGTCGGAGCGGTTGGCGCGTGAGGGCGGCGCCATGTCGGGGCAGGCTTTGATGGCGGCCGCCGACACCGCCGTTGTCATCGCTGTGGCGGGCGCCAAGGGCGGGTTCGTTCCCATGACGACGGTTCAGCTGAGCACGTCGTTCATGCGTCCCGTTATGGGGACGGACGTGCTGGTGACGGTGACGCTGGGCAAGTTGGGGCGGACGCTGGCGTTCGCCGACATCGTGATGGCGGCCGGCGCCGCCACGGTCGCGCAGGCGAGCGCCGTGTACGCGATCATCGGGTGACATGACCCGAATCGAGATGGTGAAGGTGCCGGACGGGGAGTTCCGGCTGCACGTGTGGACGCCCGAGAGCGGGCGTGGGCCGGGGATCCTGCTCATCCAGGAGATCTTCGGTGTGGGCGAGTACATGGAGGCGGTCGCCGCGGACCTGACGGCGATGGGCTACGTGGTGGCCGCTCCGGACATGTTCTGGCGGATCCAACCGAACTGGACGACGAAGCACACCGAAGAGGCACTGCCCAAGGGGATGTCCATGGTGTCCCAGTTCGACTGGGACAAGGGCCAGGACGACGTGGAGGCGGCTCTGGGAGCCCTAAGGGGCCTGCCGGAGGTCGACGGCCGGGTGGGCGTCGTCGGGTTCTGCTTTGGCGGGACGCTGGCGTATCTGCTCGCTACTCGGGCTGAGGCGGATGCCGTGGTGTCGTTCTACGGCAGTGGTGTTCCGGGTGCGCTGGGGGCGCTCGACGCCGTACGGTCGCCGTTGCAGTTCCACTTCGGCGGGTCCGACGACTACATCTCGCGGGAGGACGTCGCGGCCGTCGAGCGCGCCGTCGAGGGGCGGGACCGGATGGAGATCCACGTCCAGGAGGACGGCGGGCACGCCTTCCACAACCGGAAGGCCCCGATGTTCTACCAGCCGGAGCCGGCGGACCGGGCGTGGCGCCTCACGGAGGAGTTCCTCGGCCGCCACCTACCCGCCTCATAGCGCGGCCTGTAGGCACCAGCCAGGGAGCGGCTCGGTTTCGGCGAGCCAGGCTGCGGGTGGATGTCCGATGATGCCGCCGACTATCGCGCAGGTGGTGTCGATGTCGCCGCCCGCAGCCGCCGTGGCCCAGAAGGCCCGCTCGTAGTCGCCGAGATGGCGGGCCGCTGACCAGAGGGTGAAAGGCACCGTGTCGTGCGCGGCGACCCGGCGGCCGTTGCCCAGGACGGCTGCGGCGGTCGCCACGTCGCCGATGGTCAGCAGCCGGCGCGCTTCGGCGATGCCCTGGCGAACGGTGCCCTGTGGCGTGTACTCCAAGACCTCGTCTAGGAAGCCGCCCGGTGACGGGTTGCCGGGCGCGATGGCCGTGGCCACGGCTACGGCGACCGCACCCGCAATGGCCTCGGGATGGGGGTGTGTTATCTCCGAGGCAAGGGCCGCTTGGCGGGCGGCCTCGGAGGGGTCGCCCGCGAACCAGGCGCCCAGTGGTGCCACACGCATTGCGGCGCCATTCCCCCAGGAGCCCATGCCATCGAAGGGCTCACGGGCGAGCGTCCGCCAGTCACCGCCTTCTCGTACGAGCCGCAAGAGGCGCCCGGTGGACGGCCCATAGCCGCGGTCGAAGTCGTGGTGTTCGGCAAAGCTCTCTGCGAGGGCGTCTTGGTCGACGGTGCCGCGCTTGCAGAGGACGAGGTGGATGGACGCGGCCATCTCCGTGTCGTCCGTCCACTGCCATGGGCCTGGCGGAAGGGTTTGGGCCTCGAAGGCGGGGCGGTTCTCGGGGACGAAGAACTGGGATCCGAGTGCGTCGCCTACGGAGAGGGCGAGGAGCGAGGCGTGTGAGCGTTTCGCGGCGGTTGCGGTCATGTGGAGGAGGGTTCCAGGGCCAGGCGGGAGAGTTCCTTGCGGGAGGAGATGCCGAGCTTGGGGTAGGCCTTGTAGAGGTGGTACTCGACCGTCCGGCGGCTGAGGAACAGTTGCGCGGCGATCTCGCGGCTGCTGATGCCCTCTGCGGCGAGGCGTACGACCTGGAGTTCCTGAGGGGTGAGGCGGTCGAGCAGCACCGGCGCGGTGGGGATCGATGTAGAGCCGGACTCACCGGTTGCGCGCAGTTCGGCGCGCGCGCGTTCCAGCCAGGGCTTGGCGTGTAGCCGCTCGAAGATTTCCATGGCGGAGCGAAGAGGCGTACGGGCGTCGGAGCGACGACGGGCCCGGCGTAGCCACTCTCCGTAGAGAAGCTCGGTCCGCGCTTTTTCGAATGGCCGCGTTGCCTTTTCGTGTAGGCGGACGGCTTGTTCGTAGGGTTCCTCGCTGTCGGCCAGGAGGGCTTCGGATCGCAGGGCGATCGCCAAGGCCCAGGGCTGCTGCACGGCGTCGGCCCAGGCGCGGAATCGGGCGAGTGGTGCGCGGGCGCGTTCGGGTTGTCCGGCGCGCATAGCGGCCTCTATCAGGTCCGCTGTAGCGAGCATGGTGTCCGCGCTGTACTGGTGGGGGATGGCCTCCAGGTGGCGGAGCGCGTCGTCATATCGTCCGAGCCCGAGTTCGAGGAGGCCCAGCGCACCTCCGGTCTCCTCCGGCATCTCACGCAGCCGGGACTCGTCGCCCTCGACCGCCGCCACGCGGGCGAACACGGCGGAGAGCCGCCAACCGTCGTTGGGCAGGCCGGTGTCGCAGGCGAGCGAGATCGCCTCGATCAGCGTGGCCTCCACGTCCGTGTGCCGGCCTGTCGCGACCTGGGCCTGCGCCTGCGTCCGCAGGACGCCCGGCAGCGCGCCGATCAGGCCGTTCAACCGGCAGCGCGCCGTCTCGACGGCGGCCAACTCCAGCGCCGCCTCGTCCTCGCCGAGGATCAGCGCGAGCCGCGCCGCCTCGTCGAGGCCTGCGGCGACGCCCGGTCCCGGAGTGATCGTGCGCGCCTGCGCGACCAGCCCGGTGAGCAGAGGGACTCCGCGTTCGAGGTCGTCACCGGCCAGTAGTGCGAGACCGCTGACCAACGCGTCGTCCGGCAGCGATTCGGCGGCGCGCAGCAGGGCCGGTGTCTCTCCGGAGGTCCACGCATAGGCGGCGCCTGCGCGCAGCATCGCCGCCCTGTCGTCGGGCGTCGCGTAGGCGGCGTGCTCGACCATCATGCGCGCGGCGGTAGGACGGTTACCGCGTTCGTACTCGACCACCGCGCGGACACGTCCGAGGCGGGCGAGTTCTGCGGGGTCGTCGGTGAGCGCGCCCGCCTTGGTGGCGAAATCCTCCGCCTCGTCCGGCCGACCGCCCTGAAGCGCCATGTTGGCTGCGGCGCGGAACCGTGCGGCCTGCGTGTCCTGGTCTGGGCTGAGGTAGGCCGCCTGCTCGTAAAGCCTTGCCGCCGTCGCGTACCCGGTGCGCTTCTGCGCGCGCTCTGCGGCGTTCTGCAAATCGACTGCGACGTCCTCGTCCGGCCCTAGAGCCGCAGACGCACGATGCCGCGCGCGGCAATCAGCGTCCTCAGAGGAGGACGCCAATGCCCGATGGACGGCGAGCCGGCAAGCCGCCACAGCGCCCTGATAGACGGCGGCCCTGATGAGTGGGTGGCGGAAGGCGATGGAGCGTCCGCTCACCTCCACCATCCCGGCCCGTTCGGCTTGCTCCAGGTCCTCTAGGCCGACGCCCAGTTCGTGCGCGGCGCCGAGCAGGCTCGGCATGTACCCGCGTCCCTCGGCGGCGGCTATGAGCAGCATCAGGCGGGTCTTGTCGGGAAGCTCGTCGATCTGACTCTGGAACCGCGCGACGACGCGGTCGGTGACGGGCAATGGCCGGGAACCGTCCGGCAACCGGCCCCCGGTCAAGCCGAACTCGCGTAGCGCCAGCGGATTCCCGCCCGACTCGCGCAGGACGCGATCCCGGATGGCCGGCGAAAGGCCATGCCCGGCGAGGAACCGTTCGGCGTCGTCGCGGCCCAGCCGTTCGAGGGGCAGTTCGGGGAGGCCGGCGCCGCTGAACGCGGCGTCCCGCGCGGCGAACAGCATCACCACGCCCTCGGCCGCCAGCCGCCGGGCCGCGAACAGGAGCGTCTCGGCGGTCGCGCCGTCGAGCCATTGGGCGTCATCGAGCAGGCACAGGACGGGCCCGTCCTCCGCGAGGTCGGCCAGCAGCGTCAGGACGGCGAGGCCGGTCGTGAACCGGTCCCGGGCGGGCGGGGCGTCACCCGACGGCCCAGAACCGCTGAGCGCGGCTCTCAGCGCCGCCGCCTGCGGTCCGGGCAGGCCGTCGAGCCGGTCGCGGACGGGCCACAGCAGCTGGTTGATCCCGGCGAACGCGATGCCGGACTCGGCGTCGATCCCGGTGACCCGCAGGACGCGCGCCCCTTCGTCGTCCGCCAGCAGGTCGGCGGCGTGGTCGAGGAGCGCCGACTTGCCGATGCCCGCCTCGCCGCGCAGCAGCAGCGCGCCGCTGCGCCCCTCGTCGCGCGCCCGCGCGAGCAACGCGGAGATCCGCGCTTGTTCGTCGTTCCGTCCGTAAAGCACGAATCCAAACTACGGGGCGTACTACCGAAACCTTACTGATTCGCCGTGTACCGGCCTGCTCGTAGCTTCTTCACCAGCGAGAACGCCACTAGGAGGACGTCATGGAGGAACTGTTCG
The DNA here is from genome assembly GCF_041951385.1 of Actinomadura sp. NTSP31. Taxonomy (NCBI): domain Bacteria; kingdom Bacillati; phylum Actinomycetota; class Actinomycetes; order Streptosporangiales; family Thermomonosporaceae; genus Actinomadura; species Actinomadura sp. NTSP31. Next base: position 155,275 of record NZ_JBGNUT010000018.1, read on the forward strand.
AGCAGCTGTCGGCCGGGAAGCTGGAGCTGGCCAACCGGTTGGTGATGGCACCGATGACGCGGAGCAGAGCCGTCCACGACGGCAAGGTGACCGACCTGCAGGCCGGGTACTACGCCCAGCGGGCCGGCGCGGGCCTCATCATCACCGAGGGGACGCAGCCGAGCGTGCGGGGCCAGGGTTATGTCTGGACGCCAGGCCTGCACAGCGACGAGCAGGTGGAGGCGTGGCGGGCGGTCACCGATGCCGTCCACGCGGAGGGAAGCGTCATCTTCGCGCAGCTCATGCACACGGGACGCGTCGGACACCCCTCGCTCTACCCGGACGGCGGCCTGCCCATCGGGCCGTCCCCGATCCCTACGGGAGAGCAGATGTGGGCACCGGAGGGCATGCTCGACCACCCGGAACCCCGGGAGATGACCCTGGACGACATCGCCGAGGCGGTGGACGACTTCGCCGCTGCGGCGCGCAACGCCATCGCGGCCGGTTTCGACGGTGTGGAACTGCACGGCGCCAACGGCTACCTCATCCACCAGTTCCTAACGGACGGCAGTAACAAGCGGACCGACACGTACGGCGGGGCTATCGAGAACCGCATCCGGTTCGGCGTAGAGGTGGCGAAGGCCGTCGCGGAGGCGATCGGACCCGAGCGTGTGGGATTCCGTGTGTCGCCCGGTAGCAGCGCCAATGGCGTCAGCGAAAGCGACACCGACGAACTGTACGCCGCGCTGATGGAGGCACTGGCGCCGCTGGGACTCGCGTACCTCCACGTCTTGGAACTGGGCGACCGTGAGAGGACGCGGCGCGTGCGTGCCGCGTGGCCGGGCACGTTGATCCTCAACCCGCACCCGACGCCGGAGTCCTTCCCGGCGAAGCCGGAGTACGGAATGGACGCGCTGCGCGAGGGCGTCGCGGACGCGGTCGCCTTCGGCGAACTCTGGCTCGCCAACCCGGACCTGCCCGCCCGCATCAAGGCCGGCGGTCCCTACAACGAGGCGGACCGAGCCTCCTTCTACGGCGGCGACCACCGCGGCTACACCGACTACCCGTCCCTTTCCTAGCCAACTCGTGGTCAGGCCGAGGGCCCCGCACCGGTGTCGTCCGGTGCGGGGCCCTCGCATGTGCGTCCGGCTCAGTAACCGGGCCGTACGGCGCCGTTGAACTGGCTCTTGTAGTAGTGGGTCAGCTTGACCTTCTTCACATGCGAGCCCGAGTTGGGCGCGTGAATCATGTAGCCGTGCCCGACGTAGATGCCCACGTGCGTCCGGCCGCTGTAGAAGAAGAGCAGGTCGCCCGCCTTGGCGCCCTTCCAGGAGACCTTGTGCTTCACCGCGCGGTAGATCTGCTGCGTGGTGCGCGGCAGCTTGACACCGGCCTTGTGCCAGGATGCCTGCGCCAAGCCCGAGCAGTCCCACGAGCCTGGCCCGGTACCGCCGTACCGGTACGGGTCACCGATCTGCTTGTAGGCATACTTGACGGCCACGGCCGCGCGCTTGCTCTGCTTGGCGGCGCGTGACGTCGTGGACGTGGCCTTCGCGGGCGCCGCCTTGGTGCTCGCGGCCTTCGTCCCGGTGGCCTTGGTGGCCGATGCCGCGAGCGTGACGCGCTGCGGGACGTTGGTGGCGGCGTTCGCGGGGGCCGCGGCCAGGAGCGTCGCTCCGAGCGCCGTGGTCGTGGTGAGCACGAGGCCACCAGCGGTGATTCCGGTCTTCAGGGGGTTTCGGGGGGTATGCAGAATGACTCCAGACCTCACGGTTGGTGCCTACCGGGCAGCCGTCACCCCACGTGTGACCGGTGGGGTTCGGGATGCTTCGCGCCCGTTCGGGCGTCCGCGGCGCCATGGGAGGGTGCCGCGGCCTACGGGCCGCTTCCGGCTCCGTGCCTCTCGTCTGCACGGATTAGGCGGTCGACGCGGGCTCGCCCGATGTCATGGGGGCTTCCGATGGGACGGCGCCGGCCGCTCTCCCGAGTAGCCGGACACCTGCCGCCGCCGCGCGTCGGTGCGTGTTCTGTTGTCCGAGCGGCTGCCGTGCCGCATGAACCGAGCAGGAACGTAGCCAGCCTCCAGTGGGTCAAGCAAATCTCAGGTAGATCACAAAGCCTCTCGGGTGGCCGGTGCGGGAGTGGCGCCAGCGGCCCGGCCTGGGCAAATTAAGATCATTTTCCTGGCTTCTGTGAAGTGGGCCACATGCTGCGGAAATGCGTCGATCGAGGCCTGGCGGAGACCGCGCGGCGGGGTGGTTATCCACAGAACGTGATTCCAGTTCCGGTGCTCCGGCGGCGGGCGTTTGACTGGGCTGGTCGCTGGATGCGCGGGGGTCGCGGGTTTCGCCATCCGGAAAGGAGTCGGGCAAATGGTCGCGAAAGTGTTACTTCGGTCACGGCTCTCCAGTGCGTGGCGGATCGAGGACGCAGCGTTGCCGGAACCGGCCACGCCCCAGGGATTGACTCGGGGCTCGCGCGGACCTGTAGTCCGGGAGAGATTCATGTCCGGTGCCCGGAGGGAGTTCCGTGTTCCGCAGGTCCGGCAGAACGCGCCTCGTGCGCGTGCTCCCCGCTCTCGCCCTCGCGGTCGCCGTCACGGTGACCGCCTCGCCCGCCGCCCATGCCCGTACCGGGCCCGCCGCGTCCGCCTCGAAGACCGCCGCGTTCCCCCGTGGGTTCCTCTGGGGCGTCGCCACGTCCGGGTTCCAGGGCGAAGGCTCCTTCCCCGACAGCAACTGGACGCGTTACGTCAAGCGCAAGGCGACCGGGATCAGCGATCCGTACGGGAAGTCGGTCGACTTCCTGCACCGGTATCCGGGCGACATCAAGCTCGCGCGGAACCTGGGCGCGAACGTGTTCCGCTCCTCCGTCGAGTGGGCGCGGATCGAGCCCAGGCCGGGCGTCCGCGATCCCAAGGCCCTCGCCTACTACGACGACCTCATCCGCCGGATCCGCGCCGCCGGCATGCGGCCGATGATCACGCTGGACCACTGGGTGTATCCCGGATGGGTGGCCGACCAGGGCGCCTGGGACAACCCGAAGACCGGGGCGGACTGGCTGCGCAACGCCAGGTTCATCGTCGACCGCTACAAGCGCCAGGGGGTCATCTGGATCACGTTCAACGAGGCCAGTGCCTACATGTACAAAGAGCTGACGATGCGGCCGATGGACCTCGGACAGCTCGCCGCCATGCGGACCGAGATCGTCAGGACCCACCGTGCCGCCTACGACATGATCCACGAGATCGACCCGGGCGCCCCGGTCTCGACGAACGTCGCGTACGGGACGGCGCTGAACGGCATCTTCGACGCCGCCCTGTTCAACGAGGTGACCGACAAGCTCGACTTCATCGGCATCGACTACTACTACGGTGCGAACGCGGAGAACCTCACCGCCGGGTACGCGCTGACCGGCGAGTTCTGGAAGATCGACCCGGAGCCGGAAGGGCTGTACTACGTCCTCAGGAGCTACCAGCGGCGGCTGCCGGGGCTGCCGGTGTACGTGGTCGAGAACGGCATGTCGACCGACAACGGCAAGCCCCGCCCGGACGGCTACACCCGCAGCGATCACCTCCGCGACCACGTCTACTGGATCCAGCGGGCGATGGCCGACGGGGTGAAGGTGATCGGCTACAACTACTGGAGCCTCACCGACAACTACGAGTGGGGCAGTTACCGGCCGCGGTTCGGCCTCTACACGGTGGACGCGCTGACCGACCCGTCCCTGGCCCGCCGTCCGACCGACGCCGTCGCGACGTACCGATCGATCATCGCGAACCGCGGCGTCCCCTCCGGATACGTGCCGGTCCGGCGACCCGGCTGGTGCTCGGTCGAGGATCCGGTCGCGACCTGTTTCGGCACCACCCCGACCCCGCCCGCCGCCTACCGGATTCCGGCGCGCTGATGCTGGAATGAATATCGTTTTCATGTCACCCTGAATCCGTCCGCACAACGGAGGAAGGGAGCACGGCCATGTCCTTGACCGTCGACGACCGGCTGCTGGAGAAGGCGCTGCGGGACGAGGTGGACGACGCCTCGTTCATCGCGTGCGTCCGCGAGTCACTGCCCTACGCGTGGGAGGTCGTCAGCGGCGTCGCCGCCCGGATGCGGGACGGCGGCGCCGGGTTCGCCGACAACCAGACCCCGCCGCCGGACGAGCACGCTCGCGGCCAACTGCTGCGCGTCCTCGCCAGCGACGCGATGCGCGGCGCGCTCGAACGGCATTTCGGCGTCCGGCTCGCCTTCCAGAACTGCCACCGCGTGGCCGCCTTCGACCTCGCCGCCGACGGCGCCGCCGACCGCTACGCACGCTTCGTCTCGCCCCGAGCTCAGCTCCTCAACCAGTCCCCGGAACTCGTCGACTGCTGACCCGCCCCGGACCGAGGCCCCCAGGGATCGGTGGCCGCCAGTCACCGACTACCGCCGCCAACTACCGGCTACCGGCCACCGGCCAAAGGCCGCCAGCTTTCGGCCGCCTGCCGCCTGCCGCCTGCCGCCTGCTACCGGCTGTGCTGTGGTGGTTATCGGCTGCTGGCCACCGGCTACCGGCGGCTGTCGGCTGCCGGTGGAGTGTCGACGCCATCGACGTAACACCGGCCCGCGCCGCCCGGGTGCCCTCGGTGCGCGCTCGCCGAGCACCGGTGCGCCCACCGCAGGACGAGCCCGGCGCCCGTATCGGCCCGACACGGTCGCCCGTACAGGCAAGCGCCCGCTTAGCTTGCTTGCGACGCGGGAGCCCGGTCGGCCGAGCGAGCGGTGGAGCTTGGGCTGGGTGATCGCAGGTCGCTTGGGTCGGCCGCTGGCGGCGTTGGGCGATGTGCGTGGATGTCCGGACCGCCCCGGGCGTCCACGCCACCCAGTCGCCCCACGGCGTGTGGATCAGGTCGATGAGGTGCTCCCCGTCACAGACCTTGGCCAGCCAGTTCTCGGGGCTGTCCAGATGCCCCACGGTGGGACGGCGAGGTGTGGTGGGCGGGTGGCCGTGGTGCGCGCCGGTGTTGGGACGTGCGGCGGTGGTGCGCGCCGGTGTGGGGGCGGGTGGCCGTGGTGCGCGCCGGTGTGGGGGCGGGTGGCCGTGGTGCGCGCCGGTGTGGGGGCGGGTGGCCGTGGTGCGCGCCGGTGTGGGGGCGGGCGGCCGTTGTGAGTGCTGGTGAGCTGGGCGTCTTTGTCTGCGTCTATTCGGGCTAGCGGTGCGGTGTCTGGGCTGGGTGACCGCTGGGCGGGTGTGGTCGCCGCGCTGGTGGAGGGTGGGCGGCCCGCGTGGAGGCTGCGGCGCCCCGGCGTCCACGCCGCTGGTCGTTGGGAAGCGGGCGGGCGTGGTGGTTGGGCGGGCGTGGTGGTTGGGCGGCCGTGGTGCGTGGTGCGTGATGTGTGGCGGCGGGGGTGTCTGTGTCGGTCGTCGCGTGTGTTGGTCTTGGGCGTGGGGTCTGTGTGCGTGGACGGTTGCGGCGCGCCCTGGGGTGTCCACGCCATTCGGTCGTTGGTGGGTTGGTGTGGTGGTCGGGGGGCGGCTTTTGTGGGGGCGGGGGTCCTGCCAGTGGGTATGAGGTGGGGAAATGGGGGGTAGCTGCGCGGTGAGGGGTAGGAGTCACGTGTGGGGGATGTGCAGACCGGGACGCGGCGCGCGGGGGGCGTGCCGAATCTCGGTGTGGTGCGGGGCAGCGGGTCGCCGGGGCCGGGCGGGGCCGGGGACGGGCTGCTGCTCAGCCTGAAGCGGGCCGCCGCGGCGCTGCGGGACGCCGGAGTCGACTACGCGTTGGCGGGCGGGTTCGCGGCCTATGCGCACGGGGCGGCCGTGTCGACGCACGATGTGGACTTCGTGGTGCGGGAGCGCGACGTCGGGGACGCGCTGGAGGCGCTCGGCGCGGCGGGCATGGGGCATCTGGACAGCCCCGAGAACTGGCTGGCCAAGGTCTGTGACGGGGAGCACCTCATCGACCTGATCCACACGCCGTCGGGGCGTCCGGTGGACACCGAGCTGCTGGGGCGGGCCACGGAGATGGCGGTGGGCGCGGTGTACATGCCGGTGCTGCCGGCGACGGACCTGGTGGTCATGCGGGTGCTGGCGTTCAGCGAGACGGCGTGCGACTTCAGCGGGTTTCTGCATGTGAGCCGGGCACTGCGGGAGCAGGTGGACTGGCGGTACGTGGCCGCGGAGACGGCGGACTCGCCGTACGCGTACGCGTTCCTGGCCCTGCTGTCGCGGCTCGGCGTCATCGAGGGGGGCGTGCCGTGACCGAGTACCTGCCGGCGCACATCCAGGAGGCGCTCACGTCGCGGGCGCACGAGCTGGGCATCCGGGTCGACGTGCGGGGCAACGTGGTGCACCTGCGCGGGGAGGTGGCCAGCGAGGAGCGGCGGCGGGCGGTCGAGGACGCCGCGCGGGCCGCCGCGGAGGGCCACGAGATCTGCAACGAGCTGCACGTCGTCGCGGTGACGGAGCCGGACGGGGAGGAGAGGCTTTCATGATCCGTGTGGCGGCGGCCGGGGACCTGCACGTGGGGGCCGACATGGCCGGGGCGTACCGGGAGCGGCTCGGGCGGCTGGCCGGGCACGCGGACGTGTTCCTCGTCGCGGGGGACCTGACCCGGCACGGGACGGTGGAGGAGGGCCGGGTCGCGGCGGGCGAGCTGCGGGATCTCGGGGTGCCGGTGATCGCGGTGCTCGGCAACCACGACTACCACTCCGACCAGGAGGACGAGATCACCGGCGTCCTGACGGAGGCGGGGGTGACCGTGCTGGAGGGGGACGGGACGGTCGTGGACTGCGACGGGATGCGGCTCGGCGTCGCGGGCGGCAAGGGGTTCGGCGGCGGGTTCGAGGGCAGGTGCGCGAGCGATTTCGGCGAGCCGGAGATGAAGGCGTTCATCCGGCACACCAAGGCGTTCGCGGACCGGCTCGGGACCGCGCTGCTGGAGTTGGACGCGGACATGCGGGTGAGCCTGACGCACTACTCGCCCGCCGAGGACACGCTCGAGGGCGAGCCGCCGGAGATCTACCCGTTCCTCGGGAGCTACCTGATGGGCGAGGCGATCGACGCGGCGCGGCCGGCGCTGGCGATCCACGGGCACGCGCACAAGGGGACGGAGAAGGGGATGACGCAGGGCGGCGTCCGGGTGCGGAACGTCGCGCTGCCGGTGATCCAGCACGCCTACGCGCTGTACTGCCTGGACGTGGCGGAGGCGGCGGCGCCCGTCGCGGAGGAGCGGGTCTCCGCGTGGTGACCTTCCCGTGATGGCCGGTGGCCGCGAGATCGCCGGGGAGGGGCGGAGGTCTCGCGGCCACCGGACGCGGGATGCGGGGCGGCGAGGATCAGGTGCGTAGCAGGTCCAGGACGGCCTGCTCGACCGGGCCCTGGGTGGCGAGTTCGCCGGGGGAGGCGTCGACGCCGAGCTTGCCGAGGGCGGGGGAGATCGTCCTGCCCTCCTCGTAGAGGGTGATGATCCGCGGGTCGATGTAGGAGGCGCGCGCCACGGCCGGGGTGTTGCCGAGGTACTCGGCGACCTCCTTGACGACGCGGACGACGGCCTTGTGGCGGGCCGTCTCGCCGGTGCCGGCGCCGGTCGAGACGGCGAGCCCGACGGCGGCGAGGACGGTGGCGTGCCAGGTGCGGAAGTCCTTGGCGGTGAAGTCGCCGCCGGTCACCTCGCGGATGAAGTCGTTGATGTCGGTGGCGGTGACGTCGTGCCAGCCGGCGCGGGTCCGGTAGGCGAGGAGTTCGGGCGAGTCGTCCTTGCGGCGCATCAGGCCGACGACGACCTTGCAGACGTTCTCCTCCGCGACGGACTGGTAGCGGTCCTTCGCGCCCTTCGCCGGGTACTCGAACGTCACGTGTCCGCGCCGGCAGGTGACGTGCTCGCGCAGCACGGTGGCCAGCCCGAACGTGCCGTTCTCCGCCGCGTACTCCTCGCTGCCGATGCGGAAGAAGCCGAGGTCGATGAGGCGGACGGCGGCGGACAGCACCCGCTCGCGGCCGTAGCCGCGCCCGGCGAGGTGCCCGGCGAGCGCGTCGCGCACCTTGGGGAGCCGTTCGGCCAGGTCGAGGACGTGGTCGTGCTTCTCGCGGTCGCGCTGCTCGCGCCAGGCGCCGTGGTAGAGGTACTGGCGGCGGCCGGCGGCGTCGGTGCCCATCGCCTGGATGTGGCCGTCGGCGTCCGGGCATATCCACACGTCCTGCCAGGCGGGCGGGATGACGAGCGCGCGGATCCGCTCCTTCTCCGCCGCGTCGTCCAGCGGGCGGCCGTCCGGGCGGAGGTAGAGGAAGCCCCTGCCGCATCTGCGCCGCCCGAAGCCCGGTTCGGACGGGTCGCTGCGCTGTAACTCCATGGGCGCCTCAGCCCGGATGGATCTCGCCGCCGGCCGGGACGAGCGTCTGGCCCGTGTAATAGGACGACTGCCTGTTGGCGGCGAAGAAGACATAGGAGGGGGCAATCTCGTCGGGGTCGGCGGGGCGGCCCATCGGGGACTGACCGCCGAAGCCCTCGACCCGCTCGGCGTCGAACGTGGCGGGGATCAGCGGGGTCCAGACGGGGCCGGGGGCGACGCAGTTGACGCGGATCTCGCGGTCCATCAGGTTCTGCGCGAGGGAGGTGGCGAAGGTCATCGCGGCGGCCTTGCTGGCGGCGTAGTCGATCAGCGTCTTGTTGCCGCGCAGGCCGTTGATGGATCCGGTGAACACGATGGACGATCCGGGCCCGAGGTGGTTCAGGGCCTCCTGGACGGTCCAGAACAGCGCGTACACGTTGACGGCGAACGTCCGCTGGAGTTGCGCGTCGTCGATCTCGCGGACGTCCTTGACCGGGGTCTGCGTGCCGTGGTGCAGGACGAGGACGTCCAGGCCGCCGAGGTCGCGGACGGCGTGCTCGACGGTCTCGCGGCAGTGCCGCTCCTCGGCGAGGTCGCCGCCGAAGGTGAAGCAGCGGCGCCCTTCGGCCTCGACGAGTGACTTGGTGTGCCGGGCGTCGTCGTCCTCTTCGAGGTAGGTGAGGGCGACGTCGGCGCCCTCCTTGGCGAACGCGACGGACACCGCGCGGCCGATGCCCGAGTCGCCGCCGGTGATCAGGGCGCGCCTGCCGTCGAGGAGGCCGCTGCCGGTGTAGCCGCGCATCTCGTCGCGCGGTTCGGGCGTCATGTCCCCGGTGCGGCCTGGGTAGGACTGGCTCTGTGCCGGAGGTTCGGTCATGCGGGACGGGTGCCCGGGGCGTCCCCGGGCAAACGTTCGCCGTATTGTGACTCCCGAGTAACATCGCGCCCGGGCAATCCGCCGGGGTGTGAGCAGAACGTCGGGGTGACGTGTGGGTAACATCATCCCGAACCACATTCGGTCCCTCACGTAAGGTGCTGCTTATGGACCTGAACGGAGTTTCCGCCGTCGTATCCGGTGGCGCGAGCGGCCTCGGTGAGGCCACCGTCCGCGCGCTGGCCGCCGAAGGCGCCAAGGTCGTCGTCGCCGACATGAACGAGGACAAGGGCAAGAAGGTCGCCGACGAGGTCGGCGGCGTCTTCGTCAAGACGGACGTGTCGAGCGAGGAGCAGGTGCAGGCCGCCGTCCAGGCCGCCGTCGACACCGGCGCCCCGCTGCGCGTCATCGTCAACAGCGCCGGCATCGGCTGGGCCTCGCGCACCGTCGGCCGCGACGGCACCCCGCACGACCTGGCGTCCTACGAGACGGTCATCCGGGTCAACCTGATCGGCACCTTCAACCTGATGCGCATCGGCGCCGCGGCGATCTCCAAGACCGAGCCCGCCGACGCCGACGGCGCCCGCGGCGTGGTGATCAACACCGCGTCCATCGCCGGCATCGAGGGCCAGACCGGGCAGATCGCCTACTCGGCCTCCAAGGGCGGCATCATCGGCATGACGCTGCCGGCCGCGCGCGACCTCGCCGCGATCGGCGTCCGGGTCAACACCATCTGCCCCGGCATCATCGACACCCCGATCTACGGCGAGGGCGAGGCCGCCGACGCGTTCAAGGCCAAGCTCGCCGCGCCGGTGCCGTTCCCGAAGCGGATGGGCAAGGCGTCGGAGTTCGCGCACCTGGTCAAGTCCCTCATCGAGAACGACTACATGAACGGCGAGACCATCCGTTTCGACGGTGGCATCCGCTTTCAGCCGAAGTGAGGCACTGAATGACCGACGCTGTTCTGACGGAGGAGGACGGCGCCGTCCTCGTCATCACCATCAACCGCCCGGAGGCCCGCAACGCGGTCAACGGCGAGGTGGCGAAGGGGATCGCCGCGGCTCTGGACGAGCTGGACTCCCGCAAGGACCTGTCCATCGGCGTCCTGACCGGCGCCGGCGGCACGTTCTGCTCCGGCATGGACCTCAAGGGCTTCCTCACGGGCGACAACCCGACCGTGGAGGGCCGCGGGTTCGCGGGCATCACCGAGCGCCCGTCGGCCAAGCCGCTGATCGCCGCGGTCGAGGGCTACGCGCTGGCCGGCGGCTGCGAGGTCGCGCTGTCCTGCGACATGATCGTCGCGTCCCGGGACGCGCAGTTCGGGCTGCCCGAGCCGAAGCGCGGCCTGGTCGCCGCGGGCGGCGGGCTGCTGCGGCTGCCGCAGCGCATCCCGTTCCACATCGCCATGGAGATCGCCCTGACCGGCGACAAGTACCCGGCGGAGCGGATGGCCGAGCTCGGGTTCGTCAACCGGCTGGCCGAGCCGGGCGGCGCGCTCGCCGCGGCCAAGGAGCTGGCGCTGAAGGTCGCCGAGAACGCCCCGCTGGCGCTCGCCGCGACCAAGAAGATCATCGTCGAGTCCGCCGACTGGACGTCCGCCGAGGCGTGGAAGAAGCAGCAGGACATCACGCTGCCCGTCTTCACCTCCAAGGACGCGCAGGAGGGCCCGGCGGCCTTCGCCGAGAAGCGCAAGCCGAACTGGAAGGGCGAGTGACGGCCCTGCCGTAACGCCCGTCCGCGTCGGACGCCCGGAGCCGGTCCCGGCTCCGGGCGTCCGCCGTTCCGTCCGGTCCCCGTCGTGGCCGGGACGTCCTGTTCCGGCCGTGCGGCAAGATCCTCTTACCTGGAGGTAAGTCTTCCCGTACTCTTTTGCCGCACTGGGACTGATCTTGGGAGTGGCAGATGAGACGGAACGCGGTGCCGGCCTCGGCCGTGGCGGTCGCCTGTGCCGCCGGAACGCTCGCGCTGGCCGCCGCGCCCGCCCAGGCCGCGGCCGGGTGGAAGAACGTCGGCGGGGCCGGGCTGGCCTACGACGGCAGCCTCGACCGCGTCGACTTCGGCGCCGCGAACGCCGGCTGGGCCGTCGGGGCCGCCGGCTCGTTCTTCAGCCCGCAGACGAAGATCGCGAAGTGGAACGGCTCGGCCTGGGTCGCCCAGGCCGCCCCCGTCGGCTTCACCCCGACCGACGTCGCCGTGGCGAGCGCGTCCAAGGCGTGGATCGTCGGCTACAACCTCGGCGGCACCGTCGGCCTGTACTGGAATGGCACCAAGTGGAGCAAGGTGTCCTATCCGCTGGTCGGCCTGCCCAGCCAGGTGGCGGCGGCGCCGGACGGCACCGCCTACTCCGTCGCCGGGGTCGACCCGACCGCGGGCGGCCTCAGCGCCGTCCTGCGGTGGACGGGCACCGCGTGGGCGGACGCGAAGGTCCCGCTGCCCGCCTCGTCCGCGATCACCGCCGTGGACGTCAAGTCGAAGAGCGACGTCTGGCTCGCCGGGACCACGTCCGCCAACGGGACGTCCGTCACCGGCCTGGTGATGCACTACGACGGCAAGGCGTGGAAGAGGATCGCCGTCCCCGGCGCCATGGGCACGCCCGCCTACCAGGGCACGCTGTACAAGATCGTCGAGAACTCGCCGACGAACGTGTACGTGCTGCGCGTCCGGCAGAACGCGCAGATCACCAACGCGATCCTGCAGTACAACGGCTCGACCTGGAAGACGGTCAACACGCCGCTGAACACGGCCGGGATCGGGCTGTCCTCCGACGGCAAGGGCGGCGTGGTCATGCTGCCGGTCACCACCGGCACCAGAACCCAGTACATGCACTACAACGGCACGTCCTGGACGACGCTCAACGGGCCGGCGCGCAGCGGCACCGTCCAGGCGTCCGACGCCGACGCCCGTCCCGGCACCGCCGGGATCGTCAGCGCGGGTACCGCGTCGCAGACCGGCAAGAAGGTGCCGTTCATCGAGTACTTCGGGTAAAAGTGGCCTCTGACCTGTGTCGGAGCGGCGTGGCGGATCACTGTGAAACCGCCTGTTCTGCCTCTGTTCCGGTCGACTGTTGATCTTGGACGGGGCGGAGGCGGAACAGCGACCGATCGACGGCCGTGCGAGCGGCCTCGTACGTCTCCTCGGTCACATGGCTGTAGACACCGAGCGTCACTGGGAGCCCGGCCGCCTTCCGGCTGTGCCCCATGAAGTCCATGATCCCGGCGAGGCTCACGCCCGCGTCGCCGAGCGTGGTGGAGAACCAGTGCCGTAGCGCGTGCATCCCGTCCTCGCGCGCCTGCTCGTACGCCAGCGCGCCGCGGGCGTTCTTCGACGGCGGAGGGATGACCCCGGCCCGCGCCAGCGCCACCTTCCACACCAGCCCGTTGTAGGTCGACATCTGCAGGTTCTTGCCGTCCGCGGATGATTGCCGACCTCGGTCCGCCCGGGTGCGGACGCCCTCGGGGAGCGGCGGGGCGAGCAGCTGGTCACGCCAGACGAACAGCAGTTCGACCGTCACCGGGTCCTCGGCGATGCGCCCGTCCTCGTTCATCCACGGCAGCGTCACGGCCACCGGCGGGTGCGTGTCCTTGTGCGCCTGGACGGTCCGCGCGACCCCGGGCGACAGCGGCGCCGTCCGGGCCTTGCCGCCCTTGGGCAGCTTCAACACGATGCGGTTGCCGACGCGGACGAGCTGTCGCTCGATGCGCAGCCGCCCCGCGTCGAAGTCGAAGTCATCGACTGCCAGCGCGAAAGCCTCGGCCTGCCGGAGCCCGCACCCGGCCGCGACGAGCGGCACGGCCCGGTACGGCGCCGGGTGCTGGTCGACGACAGCCAACACGCGGTCGGTAGTCCAGGGCGCGCGCTCCTTCGGCTCGGCCACCACACGGGGGATGATCGGCGAGCGCGCCGGGTTGTCCTTACGGCGGCCGTCCGCGACCGCGAGGTCGAACGTCCCTTGGACAATGTGGAAGGCGAGCGCCTGCGTCGCCGGCCCGTGCGTCTTCTCCAGCTCGCGGAGCCACTCGAGGATCTCCGACGGCCGAGGCGACTTCACCTGACGATGCCCGAACGTCGGTTCGACGTGCAGCCGGAACACCGACTCGTATCGGACCCGGCTGCTACCGCCGAGGCCACGCAGCCGTATCCACTTCTTGGCCAGCGCGCCGAACTGCTCGCGGCCGGCCTTGGGATCGATGTACTCGCCGCGCTCAGCGTCCTCCTCTTGCTTGCGGGCGTAGCTCTTGGCGTTTTCCTTGGCGTGGAATGCCTTGGTGACCTCGGCGCCGTCCGGGCCAATCCAGATCGCTAGCCACCGCTTCGCCGTCTTCGAGCCGCCGCGGTCCGGGTGCCGCTTGGTCTTGACCTTGACCCGTCGGCCGGGGGCATCTGGGTCCGGTACTTCGGCGTGCCACAGGTCCTTTACGCGCGCCATGTCCTCACCTGCCGTCCAGTTCGGCGATGCGCCCCTGCAACGCGTCCACCAGTTCCCGGGTCACCAGGCCTCGCCTCGCCTGAACGCTGCGCGCCGGCGCGTCGTCAGGCAGGGCCGCCGCAACCCGCGCGTCGCGTTCTTCGGTGAGGCTCCGGCCCCAGAGATCCAAGGAGACCGCAACGACCACAAGCCGCGGCTCTCCGAGCTTGGCGGCTGCACGGTCCTCGGCAAGGCCCACCGTCGCCTCACGGAGAGAGGAAATCGCAGGCAGCCCCGTGGAGTAGCCGAGAGCCTTTAGGCGTTTGAAGATCGGTTCTAGCTGCTGCTGAGTGGCTGCGAGCTTCTCGAGGGAATCCTCGACCGCGCGGTCATACACCGTCAGCTCAGGGACGTACTCGTCATCAAAGATGCTGGCCCAACGACCTGCCAGGACCCTCAGCTTGGGCGTGAGGTAGAGAAGTTCGTCGTGGTCAGGGAACAGATCGCCGTACGTGATCTTCCTGTTCAGGGTCTCCTCGAGCAAGACCGGCAAGACTGCGAACTCCTCCAGGGTGACCGCCTTGTCGCCTAGCTCGAGGGCAGCCACCTTCGACCGGGACCACTTGAGCCCCATCACCTGAGCCGTCCGGGCAAGGTCTTCCTGGCGCATGCCACCGCCTTCACGGAGCCGCCGGACGGCATCGCCGATCACCTCTCGGAAGCTCTTAGGGTCTCTCACGCCGTTCAGCGTATTACGCCACGTGTATCAAAGCTAGGGCGCTTGACAACGAGTCGCAGCGTCCACGATCGTATTCCCATGCGTAACAAGATTGGGACGCTTGGTCTCGGCGATGCGCCGGTCAAGGCAGTGGGGCACGGCCGAGACATGCCGGACGCGCTCGAAGACGATCAGCTCTGGACGACCACCGAGACGGCCTCCTACCTGCGACGTCCCCCCGGAACGCTGCGGCAGTGGCGTCACCGCGGCTTCGGCCCCAAGGGGTTCCGCTGCGGAGGAATCGTGGTCTACCGCAGGAGTGAGGTCCTGCGCTGGATCGCCGAGCAGGAGAGGCTCGAGGCAGCCCGAACGGACGGAAATGACGCCGCTTGAGGGCGCCAGAGACCGAGCCCAGCAGCCCTCATCGTCGCAGAGCCTGAGCGTGAAGGCGCCGCGTGCGGTCGCCACGCCGTTGCCCCCGGCAGGCCGGCGCACTCAGACCTGGTTCACCTACGAGTGCCCGCACTGCGACGGGATCCACCTCGGCCGCACCCGCGACCCCGACGCGCTCCTCAGCGCGCGGCGCGGCAGCTGCGGCCGCCTCGTCGACGTGGTGATCAGCGATGCGCCCTGACAACGAAGCGGCTCCCAGGCCAGCACCCGGAAGCCGCTTGAACGCTCGGATCGCCGCCAGCGACCCCGACTCAGCCCCCACCAAGGAGCAAGTGATCCCGATGCTAGCCGAACCTCCAGGTCCGCACGGCGGACGTACGTGGAATCGCTACGGCGCCGCGCTCGCCCGCTTCGCCGTCGAGCTGACGGCCGTCATCCGGCAGACCGCCATCGCGGAAGTCGGCGGAGACCCGGCCGACACCGCCGAGCGCCTCGAGCTGCTCCGCGTCCACCTCCACCGGGAGATCGACGACGCGATCGATGCCGAGGCCGTTCGGCACCCGTCGCCGCGGCGGCTCATCTTCCGCGCGACCCGCTATCGGGAGCCCGCGTGACCCGCCTGCCGGGCGGAGTGCGGACCAGCCCGCGACCTTAGCGGGTCCGCCGGTCCACGATCTGACCAGCGGCATTCATCGCCGCGCAGCGCACGAACACGAGAGGCAACGTACGTGGAGGACAGGTACGGCGACGCACCGTGGGTCAGCGTGCCCGCGGTGGCCTGGGTGATCGACGACGCCCCCGTCCCTGCCGACCTCATGGCGACCCTTGTCGTGATCGCCCGGCGCTGCGACCTGTACGGGCGCGGCTCCTACCAGTCGATGTCGACGATCGCCGAGAAGACCGGCAAGTCCCCGGACCAGGCCCGGCGGGACGTCAAGCGGCTGCGTGATCTCGGCCTGGTGCTGCTCGGCGATCAGACGTTGCCCGCGCAGCGCGGAGTACCGGCCGGCCAGCGGCCGCCGGTGTATGACCTGCCGATGCACCTGAGGGGTCCGAAGCCGCGTAAGGGATCCAAGAACCCGTCGGGAAAGAAGTCGACCCCTGGCATGGATGCAAGGGGTGGCATGGATGCAAGGGGTGGCATGGAAGCCCCCTTGACCCCTGGCATGGATGCCGGGGGACCCCTTGCATGGATGCCACCCAAAGAAGACCTACAACCCAAGGAACAACACCACCCCCCTAAGCCCCCCGCGTCGCGGGGGGACGGTGCGAAGAAGCCGCGGCGCCGTCCGGGAGAGGAACACCCCGACTTCGCCGACTGGTACGCCGCCTACCCCCTGCACCAAGCCCGCGCTGACGCCGTGAAGGCGTACGCCAAGGCTGTACAGAAGACCGACCCGGCCACCCTCCTCGCCGCCGCCAAGCGCTACCGCGACGACCCCAAGGTCCTCCGCGGCTACGCCATGGACCCCGACAACTGGCTCGACCGAGAGCGCTGGCTCGACGAGCCCACGCCGCTGCGTCATGACCCGCGCTACGCGCCCGGCACCGGCTCCCAGGTGCCGCCGCGTGGTTCCTACCGAGAGGACGACCCGCTATGACCACGTTCGACGACGAAGCCGACCGGGAACACGAACGCGACCAGCGCGAGGCGCGCGTCGCCGTCGTCCGCCGCGCCCGCCCGGAGCGCCTGCGCACGCCCGGCGTCCTCCGCCCCGACATCGCGGCGTGGGTCGACCGGCTCGCCCAAGGCAGCGCCGAGAACCTGCTGCTGCGCGGCGAGGTCGGCACCGGCAAGACGTGGTCAGCGTGGGAAGCGCTCGAGCGCGCCGCCGCCATCTGGCGCGGCAAGTGGGCGTTCGTCGGCCCAGCCGACTGGCAGGACACCATCACTCCCCCGACCGACCAGGCCGACCGCGACAAGCTCCGGCTGTGGCGCGAGGTCCCACTGCTGATCCTGGACGACCTCGGGGCCGGCCAGGTCAACGAGTGGGAGCGCAAATGCCTGCACAACGTCGTCGATGAACGGTGGGCGCACGCCCGCCCGACGGTGGTCACCTACAACCTGCAGTCGCTCGAAGCAGCCTTCGGCGAGCGGATCGGCTCCCGCCTGACCGGCGGAGCGACCAGGATCGACTTCGACGGCCCGGACCGCAGGAGGGCCCAGTGACCGAGCAGCTGGTCGACGGCCTCAGCGACCCGTCCGACTTCCGGCCGCCTCGTCACGACCTGGCCGCAGAGAAGGGCGTTCTCGCAGGGATGATGCTGGCGCAGGACATGATCGCCGACGTCGTCGAGACCGGGCTGCGCACGAAGCACTTCTTCCGGCCCGGCCACCAGCTGATCTACAACGCGATCCTGGACCTGTACGGCCGCGGGGACCCCACCGACGTCATTACCGTCGCCGGTGAGCTCGACAAGCGCGGCGAGCTCATGAAGGTCGGCGAAGGCTCCGACCGGGGCGGCTCCTATCTGCACACCCTGGTGTCCACGGTGCCCGTCGGCCACAGCGCCAGCCACTACGCCCGCACCGTGGAGACCTGGGGAAGGCTCGCCCTGCTCGAGCAGGCCGGCACTCGGATCGTGCAGATCGCTCGCTCAGTAACCGACGCCGACGACGCCGCCGACCTGGCGAACAAGACGCTCGAGGAAGCGACCCGCGACACCACATCGACCACGGCCCGGCCCGTCTCCGAGCTGATCAGCGGCTACCTCGACCACCTCGAGAACGGGTCGGGCGACACCTGCCTCGCAACCGGCTGGAACGAACTGGACTCGCTGCTCGGCGGCGGGCTCCGGCCCGGGCAGATGGTCGTGATCGGCGCCCGTCCCGGCATCGGGAAGTCCGTGGTGATGCTGAACGCCGCCTACAACGCCGCCATTAGCAACGGGCTGCCCGTGCTGTTCGCGTCGCTGGAGATGAGCCACCAGGAACTCATGGACCGGATCGTGTCCCGCGCCGCGAAGATCAGCCTCCACCGGCTCCGCACCCGCAGCCTGGACAAAGACGACTGGGACCGCTTCGCCAAGGTCATGCCCGAACTGGGCATCGGCCGGACGCTGCTGCTCGACGACGACCCCGGCACGGGCATCACGCAGTTGCGGACCAAGCTGCGGGCCATGCGTCGGGCCGGCGCTCCGGCCGCGCTGCTGGTCGTGGACTACCTGCAGCTCATGACGGCCGGGAAGCGGACGGAGAACCGGCAGATCGAGGTGTCCATGCTCGCCCGGTCGCTGAAGCTGCTGGCCAAGGAGTTCGCCGTCCCTGTGGTCGTCGGATCGCAGCTCAACCGGGGCGTCGAGAACCGCAACGACAAGAAGCCGCTGCTGGCTGACCTGCGCGAAAGCGGCGCCGTGGAGCAGGACTCGGACATCGTGATCCTTCTGCACCGCGAAGACGCCTACGACAAGGAGTCACCGCGGTCCGGTGAGATCGACCTGATCGTGGCCAAGCACCGCAACGGCCCGACCGCGACCGTGACGCTGGCGTGGCAGGGCCACTATCAGCGCGCATCCAACCTCGGACACGAGCCCGGGCCCGCCTACACCCAGGGGGCTCTGTGATCACCGGCAAGGAGACGATGACCATGAAGATCGGCCTGTGCGGCGTCTGCGAGGGCGAACACCGCACCCTGCAAGACGGCACCCTCCGCAAGCACAACACTCCGGACGGCGCGCCCTGCCCGGGGTCGCGCCGCAACCCGGCCGCCATCCTCCCGCTGACGTTCCGCCGGTGGCTGACCACCCAGGCCAACCGCCACGGACACGGACGCGACCTCTACATCGGACGCCTCGCCCGCGCCGCCCAGCTCTACGGCGACGACTGGACCACCACCGAGGACCTCGCCGACGCCATGGGTGCCGCGGGCGTCAACCCCAACGCTGCCCTCGTGCGGTACCTCACCGAGGCAGCCGACGAGTACAAGACGGTGCTCGAAAGCGCCCGGCAGACCTGACCCCGAGCGGGCCTAGCCGTACGCCCTGGCCAGGCCCGCTCTCTCCGGCCACAACTTGTCTGAGGAGCAGAGGAGCTATGACCCCCGAAGAGATCGACGCCGACCTACGCGCCGCCGTCAACGACCGCCTCGCCGACCGCCTCGAGGCCAACCGGACCCGCCGCGATGGCCGCATAACGCGCCTCACCGAACTCCACCAGCGCCGCACGCACGGCCTACGGCAGCGCCACGCAGCCAAGCTCGCCCGCACCCAGGCCACCACCAATCCGGGCGAAGCGGGCCCACCCCATGCCACCACCCCACCCACAACCCCAGGGAGCCCTGTGGACACCGACGCCGCCCTGCGCCGCGCCATCGCCGACCTCACCGAACGCGAACGCGCCACCCTCCGCCAGCAGAGCCAGAACGCCGCCGGCCGCTGGACCGCGACCCTGCCCAGGGTCGGCGCCGTGTGGGCCGCGTTCGCCGCCGTCGTCGCCGAGATCGACCGCGCCGAACGCGCCCGGGTGGCTGCCCGGCAAGCCTCACGAGACCAGATGCACCCGGGCCTGTGACCGGCAACCCATGACGAGGAAACCCCGCGTCGCGGCAGCGCACCCATGACGTGCGGCCACGCAGCGGGACCCATCGAACCGTCCCCACCGGAGGGAGACCGAAGTGGCGCGAGAGAGGCAGTCGAAGCGGTGCACGGCACGCCGTACCAACGGGGAGCCGTGCAAGGCGTGGGCCATGGTCGGGGCGACGACGTGCCGGGCGCACGGCTCGAGTGCCCCGCAGGTCCGGGCCGTGGCCGAGCGGCGGGTGACCGAGACCGACGTGCGTCGGGCGATGAACGCGGCGGTCGATCGACTGGCGGCTGAGTATCAGAAGTGGCAGGTGGGGCGGCTCACGACGGCGTCCATGCTGCTCGACAAGCCGCCGAAAGAGCTGCTGTTCCCGGACGGCAGCCCGAACGAGTTGCTGCTCGCGTTCTGCCGCATGATCCACGGCGAGCCGGACGGCCCGGAGTCCGCACCGAAGATGCGGCTCGATCGCCGCTTCAAGGCCAACCGGCTCCCCTACCGAGGCAGCGAGACTCCGTGACGACCGGCCCCGTCCCTGACGCGCGGCGCCTCGCGGTCGCGTTGCTGCGCCTGGTCGAGACCGGCGACGCCACCGGCGCGCGGCTGCTGCTGGACGGCCTCGAGCCCGAGCAGTTGCGCGCCGTCCTGCTCGCGCAGACCCGCAACCTCGGACTGCTGTTCGAGGCCGCGTTCGCCGAGGTCGTCGAGCAGCGGCTTCCGGCCATCGCCGAGGCGTACGGGCGGACCCGCGCCGAGGTCATCGCGGACTACCTCGACCTCATCGCGCTGCGGTTCGCGCTCGGCGAGATGAGCAGCCGGCCGTGACCAGCCCCGCCACCGGCCGCGACACCGCGGCCGCGCCGGCGCGCCCGTCGCTGCTGGCCGCGCCGGTGTCCGGGTACCCGGCCGCTGAGATCGCCCAGATCCTCGGCGAGGTCCTCGAAGAGGTGATCGTGCGGAGGCAGCGCGCCGGGTTCAATCCCGCGCTGATCGCGGACCTGCGCACGCAGGTAGCGACGATCCGTCTCGCGGCGCAGCAGTGGCGGGAGTGGCGTGTTTCCGCTGGCGGAAGCACGGAAGTGGTCGCGGCGGGAACCGCGCCACGATCACCGCAGGAGATCACGCCTGAACAGGCGGGGGCCCTGCTGGGAGTCTCGCCCTCCCGGGTCCGGCAGCTGCTACGCGCCGGCGCGATCGAGGGCCGTAAGACCGGCCGGCAGTGGCTCACCACCCGGGGCGAGGTCGAGACGTACCGGTGCGGCCGCATGGCCGGGTCGGACTGACCGGAGGAGGCCCGGGATGCCGCGGACGCAGATCGAGGAGGTCGTGCGCGCCGCGCCTGCTGACCCGGGCATGGCGCTGGTGTACGAGGCGCGCCACCTGGCCGACGCCGAGCATGCGCGGCAGGAGCGGGTGAATGCCGAGGAAGCCGCCCGCGGCGCCGCACAGGTCCGCCACGGCCTCGAGGAGTCGTTCCGGCTGGCGGGTCTATCGCCGGAGGCGGCGCGCATCGCCGCGGCCGGACGCGATGGGATCCCCGGCGGGACGCCGGCGGCGGGACGGACGTTCGGGGACTTCGCCGCCGCCACCCCGGCCGAGGTCACCGTCGCCGAGGCGGACGCCGACACCGCGGCGGGCCTGACGGCCTCCTACGTGGCCGCGGGGATGACCCCGGAGGCCGCCCGCATCGCCGCCGGAGGCAGGCCGTGACCGAGGACCGCGGGCCCGCCAGCGGGCCGCTGAAGGCCGCGTGCGCCGAGCTGCAGGAAGCTCGGGACCGGGTCACCGAATGGACCGAGCGCCTCGCCGGTGAACGCCGCACCGTCAGCGGGATCGAGACCAGCATGGGCGAGGCCGCCCTCACCGCCGGAGACGCCGGCGAGATCGCGTCCCGGCTCGCCGAGGCCCGCGCCGCGGAGGACGTCACCGAGGCCGCCCTCGAGCAGGCCATGTACGAGGTCGTCCACGCGCGCGGCGCCGTGATCGCCGGCCGCATCGCCGAGCTGTATGCCGAAGCCGCCGCGCTGAACGCGGACGCCGACCAGCACCACGCCCGAACCCTCGAGCTGCTCGCGCAGCTGTCCGAGTGGGAGGACGGCGCGGTCTTCGTCGCGGTTGAGCCGTGGATGCTGGAACTCAAGGGGGCGTCGCTTGGGGGGTGCCGGATCCCCAAGACGACGCGGCTGCGGAACCAGGCGGCCGGGCTGCTCGCGCGCGCCGACAAGCTCGAGCGCCAGGCGGCCGCGGCCACCGACGACCAGCATGCGGCGCTCGCGGACCGGATCGCCGCCGAGGCCACGCGAGACACCTCCACCGACACCGCGACGGCTGCGGCGTAGGCGGTGCCATGAAGCTCGGGACGTCAACGTCACCCGCGGACGCCTGCTCGGGCGTGGCCGTGGGAGCCAAGGACGAACAGACGCACCTCCTCACCGGCGTCGGTGACGCGTCCTGCGTCCCTCCGACGGCCCGGCCTCCGCACCCCAACGGGCAGGCCGGAGGCCGGGCCGGGCCCCTCGCTCAGAACGTCGCAGCCGCTGCGCCGCGGCGCCCGATCCTGGGCGCCTCGGTGTCGGGGTTCAGCGCGCACTTCGTCCGGGCGCTGCTGGCCCCTCATCTGCCCGAGCAGCTGGACCGGCTGCGTGCCGAGATCGCCGCCGGCCGCGTCCACCCCGACTACCTCGAGCAGGCGAGCCGCGCCTGGTCGGCAATCCAGACCGCTGCAGACGAGTGGCTGACCTGGCGTTCTGCCGTTGACGGCAACACGGCAATCACTGGCCCTCACCCTCAGGCAGCCTCGGTGACGATCACAACGAAGGAGGCCGGGACCATGCTCGGACTCAAGGAACGACGGATACGGCAGATGCTCGCCGAGGGGCGCCTCGCAGGCACGCAGACCGGCCGGGTCTGGCTGGTCGACCAGGCCAGCGTCAGCGTCCTGGCCGCCACCCGGGGCGCCGCATGACCGCGCCGTTCTGGGAGGGCGCGCACGCCCGGCAGCACGCCGAGGCCGACGCGCGGCTCGAGCACGTCAGTGACGTACTCGCCGAGTCGGTCGACTGGCGCCGCGACCCCGCCGAGGTCGACGCCGAGGCCGAGCTCGCCGAGACGTTCCGCGCCCTCGGCCTGGACGACCAGCAGGCCCGCCTCGCTGCCCGCGGCCGTACCGCCGCGCCGGCCGCGAACGGATTCGACGCGCTCGCCGACACCTTCAAGGCGATCGGGCTGGACGAGTCGCAGGCCCGCGCCGCCGCGATCGGCCGCTCCGGTACCGAACAGCGCGCCCGGCAGGAGTTCACCGCCGCCGCCATCGCGCAGACCGCAGCGAGCCTCACAGAGGCGCAGGCGACGCAGGAAGCCGTCCGCGCGTTCCTGGAGTTCCAACCGTGGGCGGGCGCCGAGATCGCCCGCGAACAGGTGGCCGAACGGGCGCGCAGATGGGCGCTACTGCCCGAGGCAGCCCGGAAGGCGCGGCTGGTGGAGTACACGTGCGCGCTCCGGCAGGCCAAGGACCGCTGATGCGGACGCGTCAGGGGACGGGCGTCAAAGCCACCGCGTCGCACTGGAGACCTCGGCTTTGTGGGGTGCGGCGAGCACGGAGCCAAGGCAGCGAGGCGTTCTTCCTTTCAGCGCCTATGACCTGCCTGCGCCCTGGTGAAGGGCCGGGACCCTCTCGGACGGGCCCGGCCCTCCCCGCCCGGACGGACGCGCTATGAGCACCCCGGACGCGGCCCCTGACGTGGACATGGACGCGCTGCTGCTGGCACTGCCCGACATGGTGAAACACCAGGTGCTGCACATGCTCAACCAGCTGGCGCTACTGAACGAGGACAGCTTGGTCGAGTTGTACGCATGGTTCCGGCAGACCCGCGCTGACCTCGCCGACCGCGGTGTCCCGTACACCGATGCGCTCTACGGCTTCGGGGCGGTCGTGGCGGCCTGCTCGATGACGATCGGGGCTCCCGACGCCCCTGACGGCGGGAGGTAGCCCGATGGCTCAGGCCCGCTCGGTCAGCGTGTTCCTCCGCGCAAACGTCACCGGGTTCGTGTCCGGGATGCGGTCCGCGCAGGCCTCCGTGGGGCGCCTCAATCAACAGGTCCAGCAGACCGGCCGCAACGTCGGTAACCAGATGGCGTCGGCTGGACGGTCCGTGGGCGGCCTCGGCGGCCAGTTCGGGCGGGCCGGCAGCGCGGTCGGGCGGTTCGGCGGTCAGGTCCGATCGGGCATGGCCTCCGCCGGCCGGTCGGTGACCGAACTCGAACGGATCATGCAAGGGTCCTCGACCCGGCAGGTCCAGGCCCTCAACCGGGTGCGGGAAGCTGACCGGGCACGGCAGGCGGAGGTGACGCGGGCGACGCAGGCGTCGGTGGCGCGGCAGGAGCAGGCCCTCACCCGCACCGCGCAGGCCTACAACACCAGGCAGCGGGAAATCTCCCGGTCGGTGCAGCAGTCCGCCGCGAATCAGCGGCGCGCGATCCAGCGGCTGTCGCAGGACGATGCGGCGGGGAACGCGGCGCGGCGCGCGGAGATCACCCGGACGGGGCAGGCTGAGCGCGCCGCGCTGGCGAGGCAGGCGCAGGCGTCGCAGCGGCAACGCAGTACGGAAGAGACACAGATCCGCCGTGCCGGGCAGGTGGAGCGGGCGGAGCTGGCGCGGACGGGCCGCGCGTCGAGCGTGATGCGCCGCCGGCAGGAGGCGGAGCTCACGCGGAGCGCGCAGCGGCAGCGTGAGGCGTTCAGCAATCTCGGCCGCACCGGGACGGTGGTAGGGGTCGGGCTCGTCGCCGGGTTCGCCCTCGCGACCCGGGAGGTCATGAAGTTCGACGCGCAGATGTCGTCGGTCAAGTCGGTCGCCGGCGCCTCGACGACGCAGCTGAAGCAGCTTAGGCAGGCCGCGCTGGACGCAGGCACCACGACCTCCTACAGCGCGACGCAGGCCGCGGTGGCGGAGGAGGAGCTCGCCAAGGCGGGCGTCAGCGCGGCGGACGTGATCGGCGGCGGGTTGAAGGGCGCCCTGAACCTCGCGGCGGCCGGCACCATGGACGTGGGTGAGGCGGCGGAGATCGCGGCGACCGCGATGACGCAGTTCGGGCTGTCCGGGAAGGACGTCCCGCACATCGCGGACCTGCTGGCCGCCGGCGCGAACAAAGCCCAAGGCTCGGTGCACGACCTGGGGTACGCGCTGAAGATGGGCGGGCTGGTCGGGCACCAGTTCGGCCTGAGCGTGAACGACACGGTCGGAACGTTGACTGCCTTTGCTAGCGCGGGTCTGGTCGGCCGGGATGCCGGCACGTCGTTCAAGACGATGCTGCTGCATCTGGCCAATCCGACGGCGAAGACCCGGGACCTGATGAAGGAACTCGGGATCAATGTGTACGACGCGCAGGGCAAGTTCATCGGGATCACCGCGCTGGCCGAGCAGCTCCGGACGAAGCTCGGCGGGCTGACGCAGGCGCAGCGGAACCAGGCGCTCGCGCAGATCTTCGGGACGGACGCGATCCGCGGCGCGAACGTCCTGTACAAGCAAGGCGCTCAGGGTCTCCAGGGCTGGATCAACAAGGTCAACGACTCCGGGAACGCCGCCCGTACGGCCGGCTCCAAGCTGGACAACCTGGTCGGTGACCTTCACAAGCTCGGCGGGGCGCTGTCGACGGCGCTCATCGGCAGCGGCGAAGGCGCACAAGGCCCGCTGCGCGGACTGATCCATAACCTCACGGGCGTAGTCAACTGGTTCAACAAGATCCCCGGACCTGCGAAGACCGCGACCTACTGGATCGTTGGGTTGACCGGCGCGGCACTGCTAGGCACCCGGGCGCTGCTGTTCCTAGGAACAACCGTGAAGGACGCTAAGGTCGCGCTCGCCGCGCTCGGGGTCACCGGCGCGCGGGTGGGCGGCGCCGTCGGAGTGCTACGGGGAGCGATCTCCTCCGCGGCGTCCGTGCTGTCGGGGCCATGGGGCATCGCGATAGCTGCCGGGGTGACGGCGTTGACGCTGTGGGCCGTCACCAAGAAGAAGGCGGTCGGCGCGACCCAAGAGTTCGTCAACGCCATCAAGGCCGACTCTGGAGCTCTTGGTGAGAACACCCGCGCCGCCGTCGCCAACAAGCTGGAGAAGGAAGGCGCGCTGGAGTCCGCACAGAAGCTCGGGCTCAGCCTCCCGCTGGTCACCGACGCGGTGCTCGGCAACACCGCCGCCTACCAGCTGATCACTGACACCGTCGGGAAGTACAACTTTCAGGCCGGGCAGCAAGGCAAGGTCGACAAGGGCAAGGTCGAGGCTGCGGCCAAGCTGAAGCAGGCTCTGGACAACCAGAACGGTTCGGTGCACGCCTCGGCCGAGGCGGCCAAGCGTGAAGCGGCAGCCGGGCAGCTGAGCACCGGCGCGCAGAAACAGAACGCGGCGGCACAGCAGCAGGTCACTGTCGCCGCGACGCTGCACGCACAGGCTGAGACGAGCCTGAAGCAGACGCTGACCGACGCCGCAAAATCTGCCGAGGACCTGCAGAAGGCCCTGGACGCGCTGTCGAAGGCGAACATGGACGCCGACCAGGCCGCGATCAACCAGCGAAAGTCGGCGATGGAAGCGGCGAAGGCCGCCGACCACCGCGTCGCGGTCTCCGACAAGGAGAAGCAGGCCCTCCTCGACCTGGCGGAAGCGAACCAGAAGCAGCTGGTCGCGATGAAGGACGACGGCGCCTCCGCCGATCAGCTGACCGCCAAGCAGCGCTCGCTCGCGAACCAGTTCGTGAAGATCGCAATCGCGATGGGCAACTCCCGGTCGGCTGCGATCAAGCTGGCGGAGCGGTACGGGCTCATCGGGTCCGCCGCGGACCTGACGACGGTCCCGATGAGCGAGTACATCGCCCGGGTCAACCGTGCCGCGAACGCCGAGAAGAACCATGCGGCCAAGACGGGGTCGGCGAAGTCGGCGCAGAACAAGTACACCGGTGCGATCAAGGGTGCACTGCCGGTGCTGTACGCCCTCGCCGGCTCGAATCAGAAGGCCCGCGCGCAGGTCGACGCGCTCGCACAGTCCGCCGGCGTCGCCACCAGCAGAATGAACACCTCCAAGGCCGCGTTCTTGCGGGTCGCCGACTCGATGGGCATCGCCAGGGGCAAAGCCGAGTCGCTTTGGAAAGAGCTTCAGAAGATCAAGTCGAAGAAGGTCGGGCTCGAGGTCGACGCGCAGGGGAACTGGAAGACCTTCGGGCCCCCGAGCCAGGACCCGAGACGACCCGGCGCCGGCGGCGCCTACGCCTTGGGCGGCCGGGTGTTGTCGACGGCGCCGGGCGCGACCCGCGAGTACGACTCCGTCCCGGCGATGCTGCGGCTCGACGAGCACGTATGGACTCCCGAAGAGGTCGACGCCGCCGGCGGGCACGGCGCGATGTACCGGCTGCGTTCTGCCGCGCTGGCGGGGAAGCTGAAGGGCTATGCCAAGGGCGGCGCCGTCAACATCGCCGGGTCGGTGCCGACCGGCGATGCGGTCAAGTCGGTGTACGCCCCGATCTACGACGGGATGAACGATCTCATCGGGAAGATCGGCGCTGCGATGGCCTCGCAGTGGAAGAAGTACGTGGGGCAGGGCGGTCCCGTGGTCGCGGCGGCCCGCGCGATGATCGGCCTCCCGTACTCGTGGGGCGGCGGCGGCATGGGCGGCCCCTCCTACGGCATCGGCCGCGGCTCCGGGACGTACGGGTTCGACTGCTCGGGGCTGACGGAGTACGCGTGGGGCAAGGGCCGCGGCATCGACATCGGCGGCGTCACCGACACCCAGTGGAGCAACTCCACGCAGATCTCCGGGCAGCGGCCGGGCGCGCTCGCGTTCCCCAGCGGCCCGAGCGTGCACGTCATGCTCGGATCCAACCGGCCCGGGTATGTGATCCAGGCGCCACACACCGGGGCGTTCGTGGAGGAGGTGCCGCGGTCCGCGCCGATGTGGCGGTGGCCGAAGGGCGCCGGGTATGCGACCGGCGGGCCGGTGTCGCGGCTCGGCGACGACTACACCAACGGCCGCATCACCCGCGACGAAGCCGAACTGGCGCGGCGCCTCGGTGTCGCCGGCGACCCGGGCGGCAGTGTTCGGCCGGAGAAGCACTCGGCGCAGATCGCGCCGTCTGGCGGGTCGGTGCGGGTGTGGGCGGAGCCGGAGACCGGCGGCGAAGCGTACATTCCGCTCGCCGCGAGCAAGCGGCAGCGGTCCAAGCAGATCCTCGCGCAGGTCGCCAAGAAGTTCGGGATGACCGTGACGGGGATGGCTGATGGCGGCGTCTCCTACTTC
The DNA here is from genome assembly GCF_041951385.1 of Actinomadura sp. NTSP31. NCBI lineage: Bacteria > Bacillati > Actinomycetota > Actinomycetes > Streptosporangiales > Thermomonosporaceae > Actinomadura > Actinomadura sp. NTSP31. The sequence goes on from NZ_JBGNUT010000018.1 coordinate 182,751, forward strand.
GCTGACGGCACCGACAACACCGACGATCACCTCGACTTGTCCGGCATCCTCGGCGACTGGAACGACCTCAACCAGCCCGCGTCCCTGTCGGATGTGAACGCGGCGAAGAAGTCCCGCTCGACGCAGTCGAGCCAGCTCGCGGCGGCGAAGCGGGCGCTGAAGAAGGCCGAGCAGAGCAGGGCGGACCGGATCCGGTCTGCGACGCGGCAGTTGCAGCGCGCCTACGCCTCGCACGGTAAGGGGCGGGCATCGCGGATCGACGCCGCCAAGGACGCGCTGGCGAAAGCGCGCCGGACCGACGCGATCCGCAACGCCGAAGCCCGCCTGAAGAAGGAACGCAACGACCTCGCCGACGCGACGAAGAAGCTCACCGATGTTGAGAAGCGGTACCAGCTCGGCAGGCAGTCCCCCACCACGAAGCTCGGGTCGGCGCTGGCCGGGTCGATCAAAAGCAAGGGCGCGTTCATCGCGAACCTGACGAAGCTCGCGGACCGCGGGTTCGGGGTGCTGGCGAACGAGCTGCTGAACATGGGTGGGACCGAGGCGGAGAAGATCGCGGCGGACGCGGTGAAGCTGTCCGACGGGAAGCTGAAGAACTTGACGGGGCAGATCAACACCGCCAAGCAGCAGCAGGACACCCTCACCAACCTGCCGAACATCCTCACCGCGCGGGGTGTGTTGCACTCCGGGCAGGTGAAGACCTGGCAGGACCTCATCAAGGCAACCGGTCTCGCTCCCGATGACCTCGCCAAGGCCGTCCGGCTGATGAAAGACGAGCTGCTCAAGAACCAGTACGGGAAAACGATCTGGGCGCAGATGATCGCCGACGGGTACGCCGGCGGCGGGTGGATCACCGGGCGCGCCGGCCCCGACCGGGTACCGATCCGCGCGACGGCTGGGGAGTACATGGTGCGGGCCTCCGCCGCGAACCGGCGCGCCGCGCTCCTCGAGGCGATCAACTCCGGTGCGTCGGACGCCGTGCTGCGCAACCTCATTCCGGCGCCGAGGCAGCCGGTCGCCGTAGGCGTCGGCGGGGCCGGTGATGAGGGGCGGCTCTTCCGCGACGTCAACGTCCACCACGTGCCCGGCTACAGCACGCCGCAAGACGTAGTGCGCGCGATCCGGCATGTGGAGCTGAAGACCCGCTATACCCGCCGCCGCCCGTGAGACGAAGCCGCCGAATCGTCTCATCGCTGCTCTGGGCTGCGGCGGCCGGTCGGCGGGTGCCGCACTCCGTGCCCCCGGAGGAACGGCACTCGCCGGCGTTCGTCGTGCCTGCCGAGGGCGCCCGGAGCACCGTTGGCCGCTGCTCCGCCGATGTGCCATCCGTGAGTAACGGGCCTACGTCTACGCAGGTGATGAGGGTGGGCATCGCAGTGTCAAAGCGGTTCGGGTAGGGCTGCGAATCAGCCCGTTCGTTCGGTGTGCTCGCTCCACACGCCGAGCTTGGACCGCCAGGTGATCCGAACCTGAACCTGTTCCTCTCTCGCGTCCCGCTCGAGCGCGGCGTGCATCTCGCTGGCTCTGTCCTTGGCAGCCTTCGCGCGCTCCCAGTTGGCCAGGATTCCCTTCATCGCGCTGCTTCCGCGCACAATGTCGGGGAACTCCGGCGGCTCGTCGGAAACCTCATCGAACATGCTGTGCGGCAGATCGATCGGCGCGTACTCGCCGGCGGCTCGGCGGGGCAGCAGCACTGTGACCCGATCCCCCTGGTTGAGCTGCGCGGCGTCGGCCGACTCGACCTCGGTAACTGTCCACATCTCGACATGGACCTCGAAAGCTGGGTCCTGGCCGATGTTGATGGCGTCGAATACGCCTTCTTCTGCGCGGACGACCTGCCAGCGCACGTCGGAGCGCTCGCGGGCACGGCGATGCGCGAGCCAGGTGAGCCAGAGGGTAGGAGCGGCGAAGGCCGCTGCCGCGCACGAAGCGGCCAATGTGACCGCATCTGCCGAGTTCATGAGCGGGACCGTATCGGGACCGCCGACGGTCTGCACGCACGCCAAGGCTGGCCTGGGCAGAGCAGCGCAGGGGACCCGCGCGGACGGCTACGGCAGGTGGGGCCGGCGCCAATGATGCCGATGCCCGTCCCCCGGCAGGTCCGGGACGTCGACCTCGCCACCGGACGGCGCCGGTGACGCCGAGGGTTCGACGGTCGGGACCGGCGCCGGCGGAACCGACGTCCCGGGCGATGAGGATCGGCTCGAGCTCCACAGCGCGTACGCGAACACCAGGACCGTCACCAGGACCGCGGCGACCACGATGAGTACGAGGGCCCGTTGCCGCTGTTCGCGAGTCGGCGGGATGACCGGTTGCGGTGGTGGGATGTAGGGCGGCACGGCGGGTAGACGGACCGGCCCGGCCGCCGGTGCACACGGCGACCGGCACCGGCCACAACGAGGGGCGGGGCGGGCCGGTGACCCCGCCAAGAGCCTTCGGCCCGCCTCGCGTCTCGGGCCGCGGCCCCGGGAGTCACCCCGCCAAGAGCGCCTCCCCGGGGCCGCGGCGTCTGGTCCCGCGGCCCCGGGCCGCCGCGCTGGAACCCGGGGCCGCGGTGGACAACGCGACCGGCCTCGGGGGTACCCGGTCGCGCCGCCCAGCTCAGGGAGGCGCGGCGAGGGACGTCCCCAACGCCCACGCGATGGACTCGGCCGCCCGCACCGGGTCCTTGCCGAGCGGCTGGGGTGCGTCCGGCCCGGTGCTCCACCGGTAGGTGTCGAGGTCGTCGTCCCATACGACTTGCCGGGGACCGTTGCCCCGGTATCGGACGCGCAAGAATTGGCCGCCGTCCGCGCCCCGGTCGCAGCGGTTCGACTCCACTCGCGGCGCCCGCAGGCGGAGCACATCGAACACGGCATCGAGCGGCCCATACAGCAGCATCACCGGCCACCCCTCGCCTTCGCCTCAAGCACCCGGTACAGCCCGTCCGGCGTCGCAGCCTGGATAGCGCCGGCCAGGTCCTCGCGGACGAGGTTGCGCGCGGCCCACCACCGGCCGGACGCCCGCGCGATCTTCCAGCCCGGGAACACCTTGCGCAGCGAGGCTAGGTCGCCCTCGTCGTCGCCAGTGAAGTCCGGTGCGCTCATCGCCCCACCTGCGCGCAGGCCAGGCGGCTCCCGATCCGTAGGGTCGCGTCCACGATGTGGGTCGCGGGTTCGATCGGCTCGCCCGCCGAGTCGAAGAACCACAGGCTGCCGCCGTCGTCGGAGCGCGCCGCACAGGTGATGACCTCCGTGCGGCGGCGCTCGCCGTTGTAGGTCATGCATCCGTGCTCGTCCGGGCGGGAGGTCGCGGCGATGACGTCGATTAGGCGCGAACCCTCGCCAGCCACGCGCGGAGGCGCGATCACGAACAGGCGGCCCTTGATGATCCGGACCTCATGGCCCTGCCCGTCCAGGCGGGCCATGAGCTGCTGAAGCTGCGCAGCTGGCGACGTCATGATGGCGAGACCGCCGCGTGCTTGGCGTCGATGATCTGGACCTCGAGCAGCAGCTCGCGCAGCAGCTCGGCGGACGTCGCCTCGAGCGCCCAGATACCGCCCGTCCAGAACGCGCCGCGGGTTCGCTTGGCGTCCCATCCGACGTCCTTCTGAGAGCGCCCGAACCACCACCCGGGGAACTCTTCGCGCAGATGCTCGAGCGCGTTCATCTCCTCGGCACTCGCCCTCGGGTCGGGCGGCGGCTGGGGTACGTTCTCCATAGCCAGGACTACCTTCCTGGTCAGGCCCCGGACTTCCCGGCGTTCGCGCGTCGGGCCGGGGCCGAGTGATAAGGCCGTCTCCCACAGTGGCCACGCACCCGGCCAGATGGCTAGGAACTTGCTTCAGCTTGCTCGCAGCGCCCGGATTGCCCCTGCGATGAGATCCCGCGCCTCCGCGCCGTAGACCGCCGAAGAAGCGAGCGAGTCGAACTCCTGGACGTAAACCGCGATCTCGCGCGGCTGTGTGATCGCCAGCTCGGCCGCCGCGGTGTCGACGAGGACCAGGCGCTCGTCGAAGACCCAGAACCCGGTGTGCGGCGCGCGCCGGTGCCGGGCCCGGGTGGGGATGATGCCGAGGCTGAGCCGGGGCAGGATCGACAACGTCAGCAGGCGGTCTAGCTGCGCGGCCATGACGTCGTCGTCGGCGAGGCCGATCGTCAGCGCCACCTCGCACATCACCATGTGGAACCGGCGGTCACGGTCGCCGCGGCGTAGGACGTCCTGCCGGTCCATGCGGGCCTGGACGGCGGTGTCGACGTCGCCGCCGGTCCCGTGGAACGCAATGTTGTCCCGGAACCGCTGGGCGGCGTATTCGCGGGTCTGCAGCAGGCCGGGGATGACGAACGGCTCGAAGATCCGGAACAGCCTGGTCTCGGCCTCCTGCGTGGCGATGGTCTGCTGCCGCCGGTGCGCGCCGGCGCGCCACTCGCGGCGCCACTCCCGGTATGAGCTGGAGATGTTCCGGACGGTCGCGATCAGATCCGGGACGTGCTCGTCGGCGCCGACCAGGCGGCACCACGCCCGGATGTCTTCCTCGCTGGGTGTCTGCTTGCCGTGCTCGATCTTGGAGACCTTCGCCTCGTGCCAGCCGGCCAGCTCGGCGAGGCGCCGCTGCGCGAGCCGCGCGTCCTGCCGCAGCTCGCGCAACCGCACTCCGAGCGCCTCACGCGCCGCCTGATGAGACGTGGACATGACCGGAGGTTCACAGGCTCCGCAGGAACTCGTCCCGGCTGACGGACGCTTTCCAGGCGATGTCCCGCCATGCCCGGTGCTGCTCGACGGTGGTCGGGTCGTCGAGCAGCTCGGCGCCGAGCAGGTGGTCCTCGTCGTCGAAGCGCAGGACGCCGACGCGCTCGTCATCGAAGAGCCATGCGTCGTGCGGAGGCCGGACAGGGAGGCCGAGCGCGTCGGCCTGGTCCCGGTCGAGGTAGCGGATCTCTTCGCCCGCGGCGAGGTTGCCTTGCGCGGACCACAAGGCGTATCGGGAGTAGTCGCCGAGCGGCACCGTCACCACCCGGACGCGCCGGAACGGCCGCCCCTCGGCCGCCGCGGCCCGGGTCATCGCTCCCCAACCGTGCGCGGCGAGCAGATAGTCCTCGTCCGGGTCGCCGACCAGGAACCGCCGCACCCGCTCGTGCTCGGACGGCACGTCGTAGCGGTCCCTGGTCTCCAGCCGGAACGCCGAGCGGCGGACGGTCTGAAACATCGCGCCGAAGTCGTCGCCGGTCAGCAGGTCGGCCACGGTCACCCCTTCGCGTGGTGGTCGTTGTAGTGCTCGATCAGGTACCGGACGAGAGCGGGTTCGATCTCGACAACCGTCTCGTCGTCGGCGAGGTCGCGGACGTCGCCGATCGCCGCCGGGTCCGTGACGACCTTGCCCTGCACTACGTAAGTGCCGCGGTCGGTCGCGTACATCGCCGGGCACCCGCCCTGGTCGGAGTCCGTACCGAGAAACCGTAGCCGCATGGTCTCGCCCTCCCTAGGAGTTTGCGCGGACTTGCTCACTCCGGCGCAGCTTTCAGCGGGACGGTGGGGGCGTCAACTGCCCTGACCGCCACATACCGTTTCTGGCATCGGATCACCACGGCGCGCCCGTTCTCAGGGACGCGAACGGCCCGCACCCCATCGCCTCGGGGTGCGGGCCGTTCTGCTGGAGGGTTGTGAGGGCGCCGGCCGCTCCGCCACGGGGTAGCGCGGCGACCGGCACCCGGTCAGGGGGCGAACCGCGCACCCTCGCCGAGATCCGGGACGGCCCGCAGGTGCCGCACGGGCTCCGCGTCGGCGGCGGGCCGGTCGGCGAGCAGCAGCTCGGTTTGCAACCGCATGACGGCGACGACGTCTTTCAGGGTGAGGTGGATCTGCTCGAGCTGCTCGGCGATCGTCGACTCGCTCACGCGCCCGCCTCCGTCCCGGCGGGGACCGCCTGCAGGTGGCGGCGGCCGGCCCGCCCGGCCGGTCGCGCGGCGAGCACGTCGGCGAGCATGTCGCCGAGGATCTCGGTCACGCGGTTGAGCCGGGCGGACAGGTCGTCGACCCGCGCCTCGAGCTCGGCGACGGTGGCCTCGCGCGGCGCGGCCGCGGCGGTGTGCGCCTCGGTCGCCTCCCGCGACCTGGTGGCGTCCATAAGATCGGTCATGGGGCAGGACCTCCTCGTCCTGTTCAAGGGCCCGGCCAGCGCTGGTATCGCTGCGTCCGGGCCCGCCTGCTGTCAGCGGGGGGATGGTGGGTCAGGCCGCGAGGAGCGCGGCGCGGTGGTCGAGGATGTTGGCCGCGACCAGGTGATTGCACCGGCCGAGACGCTGACCTGCCTTGCAGGTGCACGACTGCTCGACGGTGTCGACGTAGTAGGTCGAGACGCCGTCGGAGCCGTTCGCGAGGTAAGCGCCTTCGTTCCGGAGCGGGATGATCGCGCCGTCGATGATGAGCTGTTCGGCCTTGTCCAGGACGCTGGCGGCGTCCTTGAACGCCGAGAGGTCGACGGCGGCGGTCGCGGTGGCGAGGGCCTGGCGCTCGGCGTCCTCGCGCTGCTTCTCGCGCCAGCAGCGGTCGCCGTGCTCGCGGGCGACGGAACGGGCGTTGGTGAGCAGGGCCCGGCACTTGCGGCAGTTCGCCGTCTTGGTGGCCGTCTGCTTCGCCATCGTTTCCGCTCCTTAGGTTCGGATGCGTGTTGCGGTATCTGTGAAGCTACACGACTGAACCCGGATAGCGCAACACATGTCCGCTACTATGTTCCGCATGAGTGCAGAGAAGAGCCCGCTCGATCTCCTCGCCGACGCGACCCGGCGCTACCGACGAACCGAGGCCGCACACGAAGAGGCGCGGCAGGCTGTCACGGCCGCCGTGCTGGACGCCTTGCGCGCCGGAGAGCGCCCCACAGACGTCGCCGAACGGTCACCGTTCACCGATGCCTACATCCGCCGATTCGCCCGCGAGAACGGCATCGAGCCGCGCCGCAAGGGGGGAGCGAAGACGCCATGAACCCGCAGAACAGGTCATGGAAGGCAGACGCGATCCGGAAGGCAATGGAAGACGCTCACCCCGACCGCGCCGCGGAGCAGGCCGCCGGGCACTTCGAGCGGGACGCCATCGTCGTTCCCGCCAGCCTCAAGCCAGACGAGTCGACACCGCACTGGCAGGCGCAAGTCCTCCGTGATGCCGCGGAGTTGTACCGCACGGTGGTGCTCGCCGGCGACGACGGAGTCCGCCTCTCAGCGCTACGTGGCGGCGAGCGATGGAACCAGGCCCTCAAGGCGTTGCGCTCCTCAGGCGAGGTCGCCGAGTCGACCGAGCATCTCCCGGACAGCGCTGGTCGTCATCGGGATCAGGTCGTCCTTCGCCCGAAGACGTCCTGAGCGCTCCTCGCCCACACCCAGAACGCCCCGCCACCTCGCAGGCCGAGGGGCGGGGCGTCTCCTTGCCTGGGGTCTCCGCTAGGACCCGGCCAGTGCGCAGTCGGGGGGCGTACATGGGATGTGGGTGATGCGGCCGCCCAGGTGCAGCTGAGCCGCCTTGAGCACCGTCGGGCCGGCGTTCACCGTCCAGTTCTGCCCCAGCAGCAGATCCCCGCCCGTGAGCTTCATCAGGTCCACTTGGTCCTGCACGCCCTCGCCGTTCTCGTGCACGCGCACCACGATGTTCTCGCCCGAGCAGGTGACCTGTGCTCGCGCGCCGACCGGGTTCGCGGTCTCCTTCAGGTCGGCGCACGGGATCGCCCCATCGGACTTGGCGACGATCTCGCGCGGCTCGGTGAAGTAGCCGCCATCGGCGGGCGGCCCCGTCGGCTTCGGAGTGGAGACGGTTGGCGCCGCCGCGCCGCTGGTCGAGCTGCAGCCGGCGAGCAGGGCGCAGGACAGGACGACGGACGTGATCGCGAACTTGGGCATCGGGTCTCCGGACGGCTCGAGGGATGCCCGTAGGACGAAGGATCATGGCCGCCCGGTTACCCCGGACGGGTGGCCGCTTCCGGAAGCCGCACACGCGTGTTGCACCCGGGCGGGGGCTGGGGGCGGGATACACAGGTCAACGGGGGTGCACGCCAGATGTTGCACCCAGGCGTGCACCCCCGTGTTGCGCCCCCGCGTGCACCCGTTGCAGCATGATCAACATGGGTGCGCGCGGAGCCCACGCGCAGCCGTGCGCGCTACGCGGGCACCGGCGCCGGGCGCTGCAACAGCGTGTGCCGCTGCGCCTCGTCGTCGTACCCGAGCACGCCCTCATCGCGGAGCTTGCGCAACAGCCGCTGCACGGCCTGCCGGGACGTGCCGGCCGCCGTCCACACCGGCGCCAGGTCCTTGGTGGCGAAGTCGGTGCGGCCCTCGTCCAGCCACGTCGCGAACTGGCTCAGGATCGCCGTACGGACCTCCGCAGCCGAGAGCCGCTCGGACTGCTGCCCGAACTCGAACTCCTGATCGTCGGGGTCGTCGGTGATCGGGTCGTCGATGCCGGCCGTGACGTCCGGGTCGGGGTCGTCGGTGTCGACGGCCGGGGCCCAGTCGTCGCGGTCGATGTCGTTGGGGTCCTCGTCGCTGCTGCTGTCCTTCACGGTCGGAGGTGATACCCACGTCGACACGATGGCCGCGGTGAACTCGTCGATGGTCTTGGCCGCCGCCGGCCACTGCTCGGCGTGCGCCCTCAGCGCGTCGGTGTCGGGCGTGACGCCGTCGGCCTTCAGCCACGCGAAGGTGCGCAGCGGCATCGCGATACGGGCCCTGTCGATGCTGGGAGCGTCCAGGTAGGCCATGCCGGGCTGGGAGGACCCCCACAGCTCCGGGCGGGCGCCCGCGTCCTCCTGAGCCTCCGACAGCCCGAATCCCGCGTCCTGGGAGCTGGCCACGCCGAAGCACAGGTTCGCCAGCTGCCCGCGCGCGATCGTCGGCATCTGCGTCCAGTCCGAGCGCTGCAAGGACAGGATGATGCTTCCGCCGGCGGACCGGATCGCCTTGAGCAGCTTCAAGAACGTCTCGATGTCCTTGTCGCCGAGCGCGTCGAAGATGTCGGGGGCCTCCTCGAACCAACCGACCTGATAGGTCAGACCGCACCCCGGCTCCCAGTTGGCGAACCCCCGCTTGGACAGCCAGTCCGTGCGCGGCTTGAGCTGGGAGTGCATGTCGTTGATCAGCGACCGCACCCCGCCCTTGGTCGTCTCGAACCGGTGCAGCGCGGGACGCAGCGGCCCGAGCGACTGGTCCCCCTTGGTGATGTCGGCAGCGAACACCGCGGCGTCGTAGCGGGTCACGATCTCCGCCAGATAGTTCCACGCCGCGCCGATCGACTTGCCCGCGCCGGTCTTGCCCATCGCCTGCACGTGGTGCCCGACGATGATGTGCTCGACGTCCTCGCCGTCCTGCCACACCGCCGGCCGCAGCGGCTCGGCGATCGAGGCGCCCGGCCGGGACGGGCCCGGCCACGGGATCGGCTCCCGCATGATCCGCGGGTCCGAGAACGTGACGTGCGCCAGGTCCGCGCGGTCCATGTTCGGCGCGACCGTCATCGTGCCCGGGGGCAGGCCCATCGCGCCCTCGATGTGCTCGGTCTTCTTCTGGATGTCGGCGACGACCTTCTCACCGGCGGGCAGCGCCATCGCCGCCTCGATCTTGCGTTCGCCGGCCTTCACCGTCGCCATCTGCGCACCGTCGAGGTTGGCCTTGTCCTTGTTGGCGTCGAACAGGAACGCCAGCGCATCGTTGATCCCGTGCGCGCCCTGCCTCGAGCGGATCACCGTGCGGATGTTCCACGCCGCGGCCGTGACCAGCCCACCGGCGACCCAGAACCACAAGATGACGGGCTGGGTGAACCCGGCGACCGAGCACGCCGTGACCCACATCGACACCGCCGCAGTGGTAGCGGTCGCCGACCCGCGGCCCAGGAACCCGCGTTCGTGCGCGACCAGCCACGTCACGCCGGTGAGCAGCACCGACCCGAGCGTGAGCCCGATCGCCGACCAGGCCACCGCCGAGCCGCGCCCGAACAGCACGTGCAGCGCGGTCCCGACTCCGGCGATCAGCGGCCACAGCAGCCACGGCGGAGCCAGCGTCAGCAGCTTGGACGCCTGCGCGGCCTTCACCCGCTCCCAAGAGGAGTCTTCGGTGAGCGCGATCTGCTTCGTCGCCATGATCAGTCTTCCTTGAAGTCGAAGATCCGGGTCGGCTTGCGCGGCGGGTTCAGCACGTCCGCGAACTCCTTGCGGAACTGCGCGTGGAACCGGACCATCTCGGCGCCGGCGGCCTTGGTGTGCTCCCCGGCGCGCTGGAGACGCTTCTTCACCCGCCGCGCCCGGAGCCGCACGTCGACCCCGAACAGCAGCGGGTTCCCCTTCTGCGACCCGACCAGCGCCGCGTACACCTCCTCGGAGGCGAGCTCGAACTCGATGGTCAGGTCACGGCAGATCGAGCGGCCCGCCTGCGAGTACTCGGTGATGGACTTGGAACCGGTGAACGGGATGTTCGCCAGTTCGGGGATGCGGTCCTTGCTCACCGGGCCTCCTCCGGGTCGATGACGGGTGCGTCCTTGGCGTCGTAGTAGCCGAGCCGGTACCGGTCGGCGATGCGCCGGCCGAGCCTGCGCAGCCACCCGGGCGGGGTGCCGAACCGCGCGGACAGCAGCACCGCCGGCGCCGCCGCGGCCGGCCGAATCACCGCGGCGAGCACGGCGCCCAGGCCGCGCAGCACGGCGCCCAGACGGCGCCACAGCGACGGGTCACGGCGGATCGGGCGGGGAGTCGTCGAGAGCGTCACCGGTGCCTCCGCCACGTGATCGGGGACCGGAACCGCGGCGTCCGCACCACGGCCCCGAGGTAGAAGCCGGCGCCGATGAACCCGGCCGCCGTCGCGACGGGTACGGGCGCGGCGAACAGCAGGTGCAGGATCAGGCACACCCCGCCGCCGACGATGCCCGCGACCATGAGCAGATCCAGCACGGTCGCGCGCCTGCGCGTCCGCCGGGTACGGGTACCTCGCCGGGTACCCCTGCGCTGAGACATGATGGTGATTCCTCCTTTGAGGGGAGCCCGGCCCCGGGCGGTTGTCTTGGTGGATTGGCGCCCGGGGCCAGGTCAGGGGGTTACTTCTCGGCGAGTACGGCCAGGTACGCCCGTACCTGCTGGGCGCGCGGCTGCCCGCACTTGAGGACTCGGCGGATGCGGCGGACGCCCGGCACGTCGCCGTGCTGCAGGTGCTCGGCGAACTCCTCCCGGGCCCGCGCGAGTACGTCGGCGGGTACCTCGGGTACCCCCTCCGCCGGGTCGTCCTCCGGGTCGTCGGCGGGGTCCCGGCGACTCTCGTCCTCGGGGTCGTCGGCGGGCGCCTGGTCGTCGTCCTCGGCCGTCCGGCCGTCCGGCTCGGGCACGGGGACAGGTACGGTCTCCAGGCCCGGCAGCGGCCACCACATCAGCGCCGCGGCGTCGGATCCTCCACTGCTGGAGGAACCGATTTCGTCGCGCTGAATCGTCGCTACCGCACCGTCCGGGATGTCGTCCACCGGCTCGGCGTCCTCGAGCGCGGCCACGGCGCCGGCGGTGTGCTCGGTGCCGCGGGCGACGAGCCGATGCAGCGTCCGCAGCAGCACCAGCAGGCCGAGCATGGACGCCACCGGCGGCACGGCAGCGGTCGCCCGGTCGCTGAACTCGTGGCCGGCCGCGCCCACGTTGAACACCAGGGACACACCCCACCCGGCGGTCGCGATGCCGAACGGCAGCGCGGCGTCCACCCACGCGAGCCCGTTCTTCTTCAGGCGGTGGCCCTCGAGCGCCAAGCTGAACAAGGCCAGCTCGCCGACCAGGACGAACAGGTCGACGAGCAGCGGGAAGCTCTGCGCCTTCCATTCTGTGAGGTGGTGCTCGAGCGCCCACCGGTACAGGCCCGCGTAGGACTGCGCGAAACCGTCGGTGGTCACGGCGATCACGGCGACCGCGATCAGGACGATGGACGCGCGGTGCGCGAGGAACGTCGGGCGGGTCATCGGCCCATCCCCTCGTTGGGCAGGTCCATGACGGTGCGGCGCAGGTCGCCGAGCGTCTTGGCGGCCAGGGCCTGCGCGAGCCGCTCCTCCATCTCGGCCTGATCCAGGCGGCCGACCGCGAAGTGCCCGTGGAGCGCGGACACCACGACGTCGCGCTCGGCGTCGCCGATCCGGCGGACGTCCATGTCGGAGTCGTACGGGCCGCGGTGCAGGATCAGCGTCACCGCCTGCTCGTCCCGCACCGGATGCAGCACCTCCTGCCGCTTCTGCTCGAGCAGCTCGCGCGCCTCGCGGCGCCGGCGGGCCCGCCAGTCCAGCTCCCGGTAGCCGAGGACGAGGACGCCCACGGAGGTCGCCAGCGGCCACAGCATCGGCACCGGGACGAACGTCGTCGCCGTCCGGTACAGGACGTAGCCCACGGCGCCGACAAGGACGAGGGCGAGGACACCACCGACGGCGTTCCAGAACGCGTCATCGCGGTCGTTCATCGTGCACCCCCGGCAGTCTCGTCCTGCGTGGCGTAGTCGAGCGGCTCGGCGAGGTCCTCGCGGAGCATCCGCACGGCCACCGCGACGTTCGGGTGGTCGACGCTCACGAGGGCGTTCAGGGTCCCGACGACGCGAGCGAGGTTGATCTGCAACTGCAAGTTCCGCTTCGGCCGGTCGCCGCGGTCGGCGGGCTCCGGCACGTTCAGCAGGTCGCGGAGCGCGGCGAGCAGCTCGCGGGTGTCGGTGGTCAGCTCGGTGTTCATCGGCCGGCCTCCCCGTCCTGCTCGGTACGCCCGTCGATGGCGCCGCGTCCAGCGCGGACGACCAGGCCGACGACGACCGCGACCGTCTCCGGCTCCCACCCCGCCAGCCACGCGAGGATCCGCCGGTCGTACGCGCCGAGCCGGACGCCGGCGGCCGCGCACGCCGCGGTGAGCCGGTTGTGGTTGAACCGCCCCATCGTGCCGAGGTCGGTCACGTTCCCGTACGCCTCGCGGACCGTCTCGGCCGCCTGCGCCTCGGTCTCGTAGGGGCCGAGGTCGGCGGGGAGTCCGGCCGGCGCCTGGTCGCCGCGGAGCCGCGCGGCCGCGAGCGTCAGCAGCTCGGCGAGCGCGTCGGCCTCGTCCGCGGCGGCGTCCATCCCGTCGACCATTCCGCCGTGCTCGCTGTAGGGGGCGGTGTGCGGCCAGCGGACCGCGACGTGAGCCGAGACGCCCGGCTCTCCGCCGAGGGTCTCCCGCGCCTCGAGGGACACCGTCAGGGGCTCGCCCTGCACGGTGGAGACGCCGACGTCCGCGCGGTGGCGGATGAACAGTCCCGTGTGTTCGTGCTCGCCGCTGCACCACGGAAGGTTGCAGCCGGTCTTACGATCGTTCATGGGTTCGGGGACCTCTCCCGGATCAAGGGCCTCGGCCGGTGCTTTGATCACCGCGTCCGGGGCCCGCCTGCTTTCGGGGCAGAGACGCTCGAGGGAGCGCCACGGACGGTCACCCGGAGGCCCGCGAGGGCGGCAGGTGCTCTGTTCCGTCCCTGTTCCGTCACATCGCCTGATGACCTTGAATGCGATGTAACACAGTGAACGCAGTTTTCCCAGGTCAGAGGCTATGTACAGAAGATCGCCGCAGGTCGTAGAGTTCTCCGGCAAGAAGGTGCCGTTCATCGAGTACTACGGCTGACCCCCGCGCTTCGGCGCGGGCCCGCCGGCTCCGGCGGACCGAGACCCGGACGCCCGTCCTGCCCACCCCCGGGACGGGCGTCCGCACCTTTCCGCGCCCGCCCGGCCGGCCGGCGCACGTTTCCGCGCGCCGTCAGGTGCGCCGCGGGGTGACGAGGCCGGACTCGTAGGCGAGCACCACCAGCTGGGCGCGGTCCCGGGCGCCGAGCTTGGTCAGCGCCCGGCTGACGTGCGTCTTCGCGGTGGTCGGGCTGATCACCATCTGCGCGGCGATCTCGTCGTTGGACAGCCCGCGGGCCACCAGCGCGGTCACCTCGCGCTCGCGGTTGGTCAGCACGCCGAGCGCCTCGGGCGCGGGCGCGGGGCGGCGGGTGACGTACTCGCCGATCAGCCGGCGGGTGATCGCGGGCGACAGCAGCGCGTCGCCGCGGGCCGCGACCCGGACGCCCTGCAGCAGGTCGGCGGGCTCGGTGTCCTTGACCATGAAGCCGCAGGCGCCGGCGCGCAGCGCGTTGAAGACGTACTCGTCGAGGCCGTAGTTGGTGAGGATGACGACGTGGACGCCGCTCAGCCGCTCGTCGGCGGCGATCAGCCGGGTCGCCTCGATGCCGTCCATCACCGGCATCTGGATGTCGACGAGGGCGACGTCGGGCCGGTGCTCGACGGCGAGCGCGACGGCCTGCTCGCCGTTCGCGGCCTCGGCGACCACCTCGATGTCGTCCTCGATCTCCAGCAGGGCGCGGAAGCCGCCGCGGATCAGCGCCTGGTCGTCCACGAGCAGCACGCGGATCACGCCGGCTCCCCGAGGGGGAGTTCGGCGCGCACGGTGAAGCCGCCCTCGGGGCGGGGCTCGGCCCGCAGCCGGCCGCCGAGCGCCGTGACGCGCTCGCGCATGCCGAGCAGGCCCTTGCCGGGCACCGGCGGGGCCTCGGGGTCGGCCTTTCCGTCGTCCTCGACCTGCACGACCAGCGCGTGGTCGCCGTAGTCGAGGCACACCGCCGCGGCCGCGCCGCCGGCGTGCCTGGAGACGTTGGTGAGCGCCTCCTGGACGATCCGGTACGCGGCCCGGTCGACCTCGACCGGCAGCTCGCGCCGCTCCCCGGAGATCGTCACCGTGGCCTGCAGGCCGGTCGAGCGGGCCCGCCCGACCAGGTCGTCGAGCCGGTCGAGGCCGCTCGCCTGGGCGTCGCCGTCGGCGGGGTCGGAGTCGCGCAGCACCTCCAGCGTGGCGCGCAACTCGCGCATGGCGTCGCCGCTGGCCTCCTGGATCGCCACCAGCGCGGGCGGCACGTCCTCGCCGCGCCGGCGTGCCAGGTGGACGGCCACCCCGGCCTGGACCTTGATGACCGAGATGCTGTGCGTGAGCGAGTCGTGCAGTTCCCGGGCGATGCGCAGCCGCTCCTCGCCCGCGCGGCGCAGGGCCGCCTCGTCGCGGGTGCGCTCGGCCTCGGCGGCCCGCTGCTCGGCCTCCTCCAGGTACGCCTGCCGGTGCCGGGTGACGGTCGCCGCCACGCCGGCCGCGACGAACCAGCCGACCAGCAGGGAGATGCTCTGGAAGTTCTGCCCCGCGCCGTCGGCGCCGGGCAGGTTCACCGCCAGGCCCGCCCCGAGGAAGACCGCGGTCACCAGCGCCGCGGGCACCTGACGGCCGGCCCGGACGGCGGCGAAGACCGCCACCATCACCGGATAGGCGACCGCCGGGCCCGGCTGGGTGCGCGCCGCGACGACGAGCATGAAGGCCGCGCAGACGAGCAGCGTCGCCAGGGGCGCCCGCCGCCAGCCGACGAGCGCGGCCGAGCCGGCGAGGACGGCCGCGAGGTCCAGCGCGTCCGCGCTCGGGGAGGAGAGCATGACGACCGACAGCAGGACGGCCATCGCCACGGCGAGCAGGCCGTCCTGGGCGAGCGGCCGCCGCGGGACGAGGAACATCATTTGTGCAGATTACGGGCTTTCCCAGCGGACGTCCTCGGCGCTGCGGCGGATCAATTCACTACTCCCGGGGAAGTAGCCGCGCCGATCCTGCGCCCCCGGTGCCACGCGCAGGAGACTTCCCCGGCACGATGACCGCCGGCCGCCCCGGAGAACACGATGTGCGGCATGCACACGATCCAAGAGAAACCGGTCATCGGGCCGGCGGCGCGGCCGGGGCTCACGCTCGCGGTGGTGGCCGTCGTGCAGTTCATGGTGTCGCTGGACCTGTCGGTCGTGAACGTCGGGCTCCCGCGGATCGCGAAGGGCCTCGGGTTCGGCGCGGTGGGCGTGACGTGGGTGATCCACGCCTACGCCCTCACCTTCGGCGGACTGCTGCTGCTGGGCGGCAAGGCCGCCGACCGGTACGGCCGCAAGGGCGTCCTGGTGGCGGGCCTCGGCCTGTTCGGCCTGGCCTCCCTCGCCGGCGGCCTCGCCCAGGAACCGGGGCACCTCGTCGCCGCGCGGGCCGCGCAGGGCGTCGGGGCCGCCGCCCTGGCCCCGGCCGCGCTGGCACTGCTGTCCGCGACGTTCCCGGCGGGCCGGGCGCGCGTCCGGGCGTTCGGCATCTGGAGCGCGGTGAACGCGATCGGCGGCGCCCTCGGCGTCCTGATCGGCGGCCTGCTCACCCAGTACGCCGGGTGGCGCTGGGTGATGTTCGTGAACGTGCCGATGGCCGCGGGCGCGCTGGTCCTGGCCTGGCGCGGCGTCGCCGCCGACCCGCCCCGGGCCCGCGCCGGCCGGCCGGACGTGCTCGGCGCCGTCCTGGCCACGGCGGGCATGACCCTGCTGGTGTTCGGCGTCGTCCGCACCGACCGGTACGCGTGGACCTCGCCGGTCACCCTGACGACCCTGGCGGCGGCCGCCCTGCTGCTGGTCGCGTTCGTCCTCGTCGAGCGGACCACCTCCCGCGAGCCGCTGCTGCGGCTCGGCCTGTTCGCCAACCGCTCGGTCGCCGGCGCGAACGCCTACAACCTGCTGGTCGGCGCGGCCATGGCCTCGTCCTTCTACTTCATGTCCCTCTACCTGCAGCGCGTCCTCGGGCACGGGCCCGCGCGGACGGGCATCGAGTTCGTGCCGTTCGCGCTCGGGGTGGTCGTCGGATCCGTGCTCGCCATCAGGCTCGGCTACCGGCTGTCGCCCCGCACGCTCCTGGTCTCCGGCGCGCTCGTGACCGCTGCCGGGTTCGCCCTGTTCGGGATGATTCGTCCGGACGGCGGCTACGCCGTCGACGTCCTCGGGCCCTCGATCGTCGCCAGCATCGGCTTCGGGCTGTGCCTCGGACCGGTCGTCTCCGTCGCCACCGCGGGCGTCGCGGCCGGCGAGAGCGGCACCGCCTCGGGGCTGCTCGCCAGCTCGCGCCAGATCGGCGGCTCGCTCGGGCTGGCCGCGCTCGGCACCGCGGCCCACGATCGCACCGGCCATACCGTCACCTTCCGGACCCTCAACGACGGGTACGCGCTCGGCCTGACCCTCGGCGCCGTGCTCCTGCTCGCCGCCGCCGTCATCGCCCTGACCGTCCTGCGCCGCAGCGGCCCGCCGCAGGCGGCCGAGCAGGCCGGCGACCTCCGCTCGGTCCCCGCCCGGAGCTGACCCCACACCGGCGGACCACCACACCGGCGGACCACCGCGCCGGCGGACCACCGCAGGAAAGGACGTCCCGCAATGACCCTCACCCCGATCGACCTCTTCACCTCCCCGCTCCGTCTCCGCCCCGGCGGCCGGATCGGCACGGAGAAGCGGACGGACGCCTCCGAACTGGACGGCTGGCAGGTGCGGACCTTCCACGCCAAGACCGGCGCCGACGTCCATGCCGACCACTGGGAGGTCCACCCCGACGCCGAGGAGGTCGTCTCCTGCCTCATCGGGATGATCCGCCTCTACCTGCGCCCGGAGGGTCCCGGACAGCCGGAGGAGGAGATCAGGCTGATGGCCGGGACCGCCGCGATCGTCCCGCGCGGGCGATGGCACCGCATCGAGCTGGACACCCCGAGCAACATCATGGTCGTGACCCTGCCGTGCGGCAGCCGGCTGGAGAAGCGGTGACCGCCGGCCTCGCCGAACGGTCCGCGCATCGGCCGGAGGCCGACACCGTGGCGGGACGGCCCCTCGCCGGGCTGCTGCGGCCCTACGGGTGGGCGTTCGCCGCCGTCGTCGTCCTCCAGGTCATCGGCGCCATCGCGGGGCTGGCGCCGTTGCTGGCAGTCGTCGAACTCGGGCGCGCCGTGCTGAAGCCGGGCCCGATCGACCACGGCCATGTCCGGAACGTCGTGATCGCGGGCGCGGCCGGCCTGCTCGCCCGGCTGGTGTTCACGGCCGCGTCGTCCGGGCTCGGGCACCTCCTCGACGGGGAGGTGCAGCTGGCGTTCCGGCGGCGGCTCGCCGCACGGCTGGGACGGGTGCCGATCGGCTGGTTCTCCCGGCGCCGCACCGGCGAGCTGGCGAAGATCGTGGGGGACGACGTCAGCGCCGTGCACCCGTTCATCGCCCACACCCCCGGCATGCTGGTCTCGGCCTTCGTCGTGCCGCTGGTGTCGCTGGTCTACCTGTTCACCGTCGACTGGCGGCTCACGCTGATCACGCTGATCCCGGTGGCGCTCGCCGTCGCGGCGGTCCCGCTGATGATGCGGCCGGTCCGGCAGCGCGAGCAGAAGGAGTTCGACGCGGCCATGGGACGGATCGCCGATTCCGCGGTCGAGTTCGTCCAGGGCATCTCGGTGGTCAAGGCGTTCGGCGGCGGACGGCGCGCGCACGGCGAGTTCCGCGCGGCCGTGGACGGATTCGTCGACACGTTCACCCGGTGGGCGCGCGGTCTCGCCCCGGTCGCCGCGGCGATGCAGCTGGCGCTGTCGCCGCCGTTCGTGATGCTGGTCGTGCTGATCGGCGGCACGGCCCTGGTCACGTCCGGTGGGATGGCCCCGGCGGACCTGCTGCCCTTCCTGCTGCTCGGGCTGGGGCTGACCGCCCCGGTGGCGGCCCTCGGCCACGGCTTCGACGACGTGCAGGCCGCCCGGAGCGCGCTCGGCCGGATCCGCGACGTGCTCGCCGTGCCGTCGCTGCCCGAGCCCGCGCACCCGGTCGCGCCGCGCGGGCACCGGGTGGAGCTGCGCGGCGTCCGGTTCGGCTACGAGCCCGGTCGCGAGGTGCTGCGCGGGATCGACCTGGTGCTCGAGCCGGGGACGGTCACCGCGGTCGTCGGGCCGTCGGGGAGCGGGAAGTCCACGCTGGTGCAGCTGCTGCCGCGGTTCTTCGACCCGGTCGGCGGCTCGGTCGCCCTCGGCGGCGTCGACCTGCGCGAGCTCGGCGGCCGGGAGCTGTACCGGATGGTCTCCTTCGTCTTCCAGGACGTCCGGCTGCTGCGCGCGTCCGTCGCGGACAACATCGCGCTGGCCGTGCCGCATGCCGGCCTGGACGACGTGGTCGGCGCCGCGCGGCGCGCGAACGTCCACGAGCGGATCCTGGAGCTGCCGCGCGGCTACGACACGGTGATCGGCGA
Source organism: Actinomadura sp. NTSP31 (assembly GCF_041951385.1). NCBI lineage: Bacteria > Bacillati > Actinomycetota > Actinomycetes > Streptosporangiales > Thermomonosporaceae > Actinomadura > Actinomadura sp. NTSP31. The sequence goes on from NZ_JBGNUT010000018.1 coordinate 201,811, forward strand.
CGAGGTGGAGCTGTCGGGCGGCGAGGCCCAGCGGATCTCGATCGCCCGCGCGCTGCTCGCCGACGCGCCCGTCCTGGTCCTGGACGAGGCGACCGCCTTCGCCGACCCGCACACCGAGCAGGCGGTCCGCCGGACCCTCGCGACGCTGAGGGGCGACCGGACGGTCCTCGTCATCGCGCACCGCCTGGAGACGATCGCCGAGGCCGACACCGTCGTGGTGCTGGAGGACGGGGTGATCGCCGAGCGCGGGAGTCCCGCCGAGCTGCTGGCCCGGGACGGCAGGTTCGCCGCGCTCTGGCGGGCCCACCGGTCGGCGGTCCCGGACGACATCGAACGCGACGGCGGCCCACTGCGAGGAGACGAGCCCCGATGATCCGAGTGCTGCTGCGCGTGCTGGGGCACGAGTACGCCCGGCCGGTGCGCCGCACCGTGGCCCTGATGACGGCGACCGCGGTGGTCGAGGGCCTGTCCTACGCACTGCTGGTCCCGGTGCTCCGAGAGCTGTTCGGCGGCACTCCCGAGGACGCGCGGCCCTGGCTGATCGCCTTCGGGACGGTGGTCGCGGCCTACGCGGTGCTGCGCTACGTCAGCGACATGTCCGGTTTCCGTGCCGGGACCACGCTGCTGCGCGGCATGTACCACCGGCTCGGCGACCATCTGGCCCGGCTGCCCCTCGGCTGGTACGGCGGGGGCCGCGTCGGCGAGGTGTCCGTCCTGGCCAGCCGGGGCGTGCTGCAGGCCATGAGCGTGATCGTGCATCTGCTGGCGCCGCTCGTCTCCGCCTGCGTGACCCCGCTGACGATCGTCGGCGTGATGCTCGCCTTCGACTGGCGCATGGGACTCGCCGCGGCGGTCGCCGTGCCGGTCGTCGCGCTGATCCAGACCTGGACGGGACGGTCGATGGCCGCCGCCGACGCGGACCGCGTCGAGCGCGACCACGAGGCCGCCGGGCGGGTCATCGAATACCTCCAGGCCCAGCCGGTGCTGCGCGCGGGCGGCCGGACCACCGAACGCTTCGAGGCGCTCGACGGCTCGCTGCGCGGACTGCGGCGCGCGTCCCGCCGCTCCACGCTCTCGGCGCTGCCCGGCATCCTCGGCCTGTCGCTCACGGTGCAGGCGGTGTTCACCGTGCTGCTGGCCCTGGGCGCCGATCTCGTGCTCGGCGGGAAGGCCGGCGCGGCGGAGATCCTGACGATCCTGGTGCTGGCCGCCCGCTGCGCGGACCCGCTGCTGTCGCTGTCGGAGCTCGGCGGGCGGCTGCGCGGCGCGCGGACCGAGCTGGCCGGGCTCGACGCGGTGCTGCGCGCCGAGCCGCTGCCGGAACCGTCCGAGCCCGCCGAGCCGGAGCACCACGGCCTGGAGTTCGCGTCCGTCACCTTCCGGCACGGCGACCGCACGGTGATCGACGGCCTGTCGCTGACCGTGCCCGAGGGGCGGCGGCTCGCGGTCGTCGGGCCGTCGGGCGCGGGCAAGAGCACCCTGCTGCAACTGCTCGCGCGGTTCTACGACGTGGACGCGGGCGCGGTGCGCGTCGGGGGCGTGGACGTGCGGGCGATCGACACCGAGACGCTGATGTCGCGGATCGCCATCGTCTTCCAGGACGTCCACCTCTTCGACGGCACGATCGAGGAGAACGTGCGCCTCGGCCGTCCCGGCGCCGGCGCGGCCGAGGTGCGGGCGGCGGCCGCGGCGGCCCGGCTGGACGAGGTGGTCGAGCGGCTGCCCGGCGGATGGGACGCGAAGGTCGGCGAGCGCGGCGCGCTGCTGTCGGGCGGGGAGCGGCAGCGCGTCTCGATCGCGCGGGCGCTGCTGAAGGACGCGCCCATCGTGCTGCTGGACGAGGTGACCTCCGCGCTCGACCCGGTGAACGAGGCGGCCGTCCACGAGGGCATCGAGCGGCTGATGGCGGGCCGCACCGTGGTGATGGTCGCGCACCGGCTGCGGACGGTCCGGCGCGCCGACCGGATCGCCTTCCTGGACGGCGGCCGGGTCGTGGAGGAGGGCGGACACGACGAGCTGCTGCGCCGCGGTGGCCGCTACGCCGGCTTCTGGGACCTGTCCCTGGCGACGGCCACGGCGCCGGCGGAGTGAGCGGGGAGGTCAGTCCCAGCGGCGGGAGCGCAGCCGCTTGACGTCGGAGCGGCGCTTCTTGTTCTCCAGCCGGCGCTCGTTGATGCCGCGCGGGATCTTCTTGGGGACGCGCTTCTTCGGCGGCGGGGCGGTGGCCTCGGCCAGCAGCGCGCCGAGCCGGGCCCGGGCGGCGTCGCGGTTGCGCGTCTGGGAGCGGTACTCCTCGGCGCGGATCGTCAGGACGCCGCGGACGAGCCGTCCGGCGAGCCGGTCGAGCGCGCGGGCCTTGAGCGGCTCGGGCAGCGACGGGGACGCGGCGACGTCGAAGGACAGCTCGGCGGCGGTCGCGCTGGTGTTGACGTGCTGCCCGCCGGGTCCCGAGGAGCGGGAGAAGCGCCAGTTCAGCTCGGACTCCGGGATGGAGACCGAGCCGCGGACGCGGATGTCGTCGGGCATGCCCCGATTATCCCCGGCGTCGGGCGATCATGTCGTGCCGTTTTCCGGGCCCCGGGGATGCATGTCATGCAAGTACTTACTTACACTGATCGCCATGACCCAAGGACTGTTCCAGGACGGCGACCTGATCCGCCACATCACCCGGGAGGGCGCCCTGATCGCGGCGGGCGGGGCCGCGTCGCTGCTGCAGACCGCGCACCCCAAGGTCGCGCAGGGCGTGTACGACCACAGCTACACCGCCGAGGATCCGCTGCGGCGGCTGCGCAACACCATGGGCTGGCTCTACGCGGTTCAGTTCGGGACCCGGGAGGAGGCGGAGACCTTCAGCGCCCTGGTCACCCGGGGACACGCCCAGGTCACCGGCCCGGACTACGAGGCGAACGACCCCGAATTGCAGGTGTGGGTGGCGGCCACGCTCTTCGCCGTCGCCGCGCAGTTCTACCAGGCGCTGTTCCGCCGCACGTTCACCGAGGACGAGCTGGAGGAGTTCTACGGCCAGACGAAGGTCTACGCGACGATCCTGGGCTGCCCGGCGGACCGGCTGCCCGCGACCTACCGGGACTTCCGCGAGTACTACGCCGGCATGCTCCACACCCTGAAGATCAGCGACGCGTCCCGGGCGATCGCCGACCAGGTGCTGAACCCGAGGCTGCCGGGCGGCCCGCTGAACGCGCCGGGGCTGGCGGCGATCCGGCTGATCACCGCGGGCCTGATGCCGGCGCCGATCCGCGAGCAGTACGGCTGGAAGTGGAACCGGGCCCGGCGCCTGCGGTTCCGGCTGCTGATGGGCGCGCTGTCGCTGGTGTACCCGCGGCTGCCGGCGCGGGTCCGGACGCTGCCGCGCGAGTACTACCTGCACAGCACGCGGAAGATGCTGGCGAAGGCGACCGCCGGGCGCTGGCCGGCGATCCGCGTCCCGTCCAGCTGACCCTTCTCGCCGTTCGCCGTTCGTCACTCGGCGCGGTGGCCGGTGCATGGGGAACGGCCGCGCGACCCGCGAGC